>CAZIAA010000051.1:0-8899 GCA_964537365.1 uncultured Sandaracinobacter sp. | reverse complement strand
GACTGCCGCCGCCGCCACGGTCAGATCGGCGCCACGCATCAGATGCGTTGCGAACATGGCGCGATAATCCATGCGGTAAATATGGTCGGCAGCCAGAATCAGCACATGCTCCGGTGCCAGCGCATCCAGCCGGGCGATATTATCGGCCACCGCGGCCGCCGTTCCGGCATAGCCGGCGGCCGTGCCGGTGACATGCGGGCCATAGCATAGCTGAATGTGGCCGCCTTCGGCGGCAAAGACCGGCTGCCAGCAATCAATCAGATGCCGGTGCAGGGTGGATGGGCGATATTGTGTCGCAGCCAGAATCTGGCGAACTCCGGAGTGGCAGGCATTGGCCAGGGCAAAATCAACGATGCGCGCGCGGTTGCCGAAACGCAGCGCCGGCTTGCATTCCCGCTCCGTCAGGCTGTGCAGGCGCGTGCCTCGCCCCCCTGCCAGCAGGACAGCCGGGCAATCGGCCATCAGCCCATCATGCGTCCAGACAGAGTCCGTCACGCTCAGCATAGCGTCCATCCTTTCGCATCGGGTGGCGCCGGCACAGGACGTGCAGGCATATTCATCCGTCTGCAGAACCAACGCGATCTGCGCCCGCAGGTTCCCGGAATGGGCATAATAAATGTGGATTTCGCGGCCCTTCCCCCGGCGGGCGGGCAACCTCAGTCCTGCAGGAACAAGGCTGCGGCCGAGGCCAGAAGCGCGACGTCTGCGCGCTTCTCCGACGCTTGCGGCCAGAGCCGGGTTTCGGCCGCACGGGCGATTTGCAATTCCGGCGCCAGCGGCTCCCCCGGAGAAAGCAGCACCCGCAGACGCTGCCCGCCATATAGACGGCAAAAGCCGAGAACATGGGCAGGGGCAGGGATTGGATCATAGCTGCCGTGCAAAAACAGATCCGTCGCGCTGTGCCGCAAGCGCAGCAGCCGCTGGATGAGTGCCAGCTTGGCATGATCGAGCGCCGCCAATCCGCAACGGTGACCATAGAGTGCCGCTTGCCGGCAGGCAAAATCCACCGGTCGGCGGTTGTCCGGATCGGTCAGCTGGTAGCTGCCCAGCTCGCAACCCTGATAAATGTCCGGGATTCCCGGCAGAGTGAGCTTCAGCACCAGTTGCGCCAGCGACAGCCGCGCGGCCGTGCATGCTGCCGGGCGTGTCGCTTCGGGCAGATCGTTCAGTTGCCGCACCAGACTGTGGGCGAAACTCTGAATTGCAGTTTCGAACACCGGATCGGGATTGCGCCAGGTGGTTTCCAGCCGGGCTTCACGCGCGCTCTTGACTGCATGCGCCTGCAGCCGACGCACCCGTTCAGCGCCATCGCGCGCGCCGGGGTGAAGCGCCCACAGCGATTGCACCAGATACCAGCGCCAGGCGGGGGGAATGGCGCAGTCCGGCGGGTCCGGGATTGCGCAAGCCTTCTGCATCAGAATCCGCGCCGCTTCGGGGTGATATGTCAGCGCCACCACCCGCATGCGGGCATCTTCGGAGCGCTTGCAATCATGGCTGGAGGTCAGACTGAGGCCGGATTGCGCCTGATGCGCCCGTGCGGCCATGCGGGCGTGGAATTCCCCGGTTGCAATCGCCGGCCGGCCCGGTTCCCCGCCCACTTCATTCGCCGAAATCAGGCAGCTGTCGCGAAAGAACGCCGTATCTTCCTGTCCCTTTGCCATCACCGCGCCAGAGATCTGCTGAAAGCGCCGGCGCAATTCCGTCTGTCCGGGTTGCCGCAGGCAGCGCGCCAGAAAATCCAGCGGCCGGCGATCGGCAAAATCCTGTGCCGCGCGTTCGGTTGCAGCGGCCAGTGCCGCCCGACCAGCAGAGTGGGCGTCCGCTTCGTCCAGATAGCTGCGATAGCGGTCAAGACAGGCAATGAGCGCAATGATGGCCTGGCGCCAGCTTTCGCGGCCATATTCACTGGCAATATCGTCCTGCCGGGCAGCTTCGATCAGCAGGTCCTGCAACCACCATAATTCCGCCGACAGGCCGGTTTCCAGCATCTCGCGCTTGGCATTGCGCACACAGGCGGCAAAATCCGGCATCTGTCCGGTCCAGTCGCGATACTGCCGGCGCAGGGCCCGCGCGCCGGAATCGTCGGTCAGCAACTGGCTGATGTCGCGCGCCAGTTCATAACCCGTGGTGCCGGCTACCGGCCATTGCGGCAGAGCCTCGTCTTCGGCCAGAATCTTCTCCACCCAGATCGGAGTCTGCGGCAGGCGCGCCTGCAGCCGGCGCAGATAGCCCCCGGGATCCGCCAGACCATCGATATGGTCGACACGCAGCCCGTCCACCGCGCCCGCGCGGACCAGATCGAAAATCAGCTTATGGGTCGCTTCGAACACCCGGGCATCCTCGACCCGCACCCCGATCAGCCCGGTAATGTTGAAGAACCGCCGATGGGCAATGGAATCGCGTTCCACCCGCCAGCAGCACAGCCGCCAGAACTGGCGATCATGCAGAGACCGAATGGCGTTCCGGCCCCAGTGCAGCAGCGGCCCGGACGGCACCGACGCGGGATCGAGCGGCACCCGCAGTGCGCCATACGCCAGCACGGGCCCGTCCACAGTTTGACACACGCGAAACAGATCCCGACGCAGGCATTCCTCAAATGGCGCCTGCAACAGCGGCAGAACGAGACGCCGGCCGGCGCGGATATCGAAATAATCGAAACAGGCACTGGCCGGGCCATGGCGCAGCACATCGCACAACCAGGCATTTTCCAGTGACAACGCCATATGGTTGGGCACGATGTCGAGGATGATCCGCAAACCATGGTGGTGCGCATTTTCGACCAGACGGTCAAAGCCGGACCGTCCGCCCAGCACGGGGTCGATGCGGGTGGGGTCGACCACATCATAGCCATGGGTGGAGCCTTGCCGCGCGGTGAAAATCGGCGACAGATAGAGATGGCTGATTCCAAGTTGCTGGAAATAGGGCAACAGCCGTGACGCAGCATGAAAATCCGTTCCGCAGCGCAATTGCAGGCGATAACAGCAGGCAGGCAGGAGTTCAGCCGAGGGTGGCATCCGGGCTCCGTCGTCGAGAAAGGGTGTATCAGGACAACGCCGAAGGGCGGCGTCCGGTTCCCGCAATGCCGCCCGGAACTTCCGGCGGTCCGAAACATTGTATCGGCACGAGCAAGGAGCATGTAGTGCGGGTTCTGTCTGTCGCGTCGGAAATGTTCCCATTGGCCAAGACCGGCGGCCTGGGCGATGTGACGGCAGCGCTGCCGTGTGCGCTGGCGGATCATGGCGTTGACATGCGGGTGCTGCTGCCGGGTTATCGCGGCGTGCTGGATGCAGTTTCTGGCTGCCATGCGACGGAAATTCTGGAGCTGCCGCTGGGGCGGGCGGAATTGCGCATGTGCACCGCCGGCGCGGTCACGGTTTTCGTGCTGGACGCACCGGATTTTTACGATCGCCCCGGCGGCCCCTATCTGGCCCCGGATGGGCGCCCCCATGCCGACAACTGGAAGCGCTTTGCACTGCTGGCGGAGGCCGCGGCGTGGATTGCACGATCAGGCATGCAGGGCTGGCGCCCCGATCTGGTGCACGGGCATGACTGGCAGGCCGGGCTGACCGCCGCCTGCCTGCAGGCGCAAGCCGGCGCAAGCAGCGCGCGACCGCCTTATGTGCAGACCATCCACAATATTGCCTTTGCCGGCCGATTCCCGGCCGCCATTTTCCCGCAACTGAGTTTGCCAGAGGCATTTTTCGCAATCGAGGGGGTGGAATTTCATGGCGATGTCAGCTTCCTGAAAGCCGGGCTGGCCTTTGCCGATGCCATCACCACGGTCAGCCCCGGCTATGCCGAGGAACTGTTGCGGCCGGAATTCGGCGGCGGTTTCGACGGGCTGCTGCGCGCACGGGCACAGCAATTCCGCGGCATTCTGAACGGCATCGACACCGATCTGTGGAATCCGGAAACCGATCCGCTGATCGAATGCCGCTATACCGCGCGCAGCCCCGGACGCCGCCAGATCAACCGACGCGTTTTGTGCCGGACATTCGCGCTGGATGCGGATCGCGCGCTGATTGCAATCCTCAGCCGCCTGACCCGGCAAAAGGGAATCGATCTGGCACTTGCCACCACCGATGACATACTTGCCCGGGGCTTTAATCTGATCCTGCTGGGGACGGGGGATGCCGATCTGGAGCAGCAGGCCCGCCAGCTGGCGGCGCGACACCCCGGCCGCATTGGCGTCCATATCGGCTATGATGAAACGCTGGCGCATCGGATTCAGGCCGGCACGGATGCACTGCTGGTGCCGTCGCGGTTCGAGCCTTGCGGGCTGACCCAGCTATGCGCCCTGCGTTATGGCGCAATTCCGGTGGTTGCGGCGACGGGCGGGCTGGCGGATTCCGTGATCGATGCCAATCCGGCGGCGCTGGCGCGCGGGGTCGCGACCGGCATCCATTTGCGTGAAACCTCCGTGGCCGGAATCCGCGCCGCGCTCGACCGGCTGCGGGCGATATTGGCGGACGAACATTGCCATCGGCGCATGTTGCGCAATGCCATGCACTGCGATGTTTCGTGGCAATCCAGCGCGAGGCTGTATCGCGATCTCTATGCGCGTCTGCTCGATCGGAAGCCTGGCTGACGCCCGTGCGCGGACGCGCTGCGCTCAGTGTCGGGATTTGCTGATGCGCAGCCGCCAGGGGGCCAGCGGGTCGGCGGTGTCGCCGCTGCCCCAGATCACTTTCCCCGATGCCGGCGGCACGCCATGGCCTTCGCCAGACAGATTGGCGCGCAAATGCAGTATCGCGCCATTCAGCTGCCAGTCCACGGCGACCACTTCGCCCGCACTGTCGAGGATGCGGCCGCTGTGCGCCGGGGCATCGGCCAGATGCGGCACAATTTCCCGCGCCCGCACGTCCAGCAGCGCGCGAATTTCCGAAAGGCGGATATACCCCGCGCCGTCGCGCGCCGACCAGTCCAGCTTTGAGGCGACAAAGCTGCTCCGGGCGTTGGGATCGGGCAACAGTTCAGGCGCGTCGTTGAATGCCGGAAAGCCCATGAATTCCTGCCGACGACCGTCGCGCACGGCGGCGCCCAGTTCGCCGGTGAAGTCGGCAAAGAACAGGAACGGTCGGGTTTCGGCATATTCCTCACCCATGAACAGCAAGGGAATCTGTGGCGAAAGCAGCAGAATGGCATGCAGCGCCTGCACGATCCTGTCGTCTGTCATGCGGTCGATGCGCTCGCCATAGGCGCGATTGCCGATCTGGTCGTGGTTCTGCAGGAAATTGACAAAGGCAACAGGTGGCAGATGCCCGCTGGGCTGACCGCGCGGCTGGCCGGTCAATCGGGAAACCGCACCCTGAAAAGCGAAACCCTCCGCCAGCGCCCGGGCCAGATGGCGTTGCGGTGCATCGGCAAAATCACCGTAGTAATAATCGCTTTCGCCCGTTGCGATGACATGGGCGGCGTGATGCCAGTCGTCATTCCATTCCGCCGTATAGCGCGGCACATGACCATGGGCGCGCATGTGCAGATGGGTGATGTTGCGATTGTCCTCGGTGGTCAGATGAATGCGCCGGCCGGGAAATACGCGGCGCACTTCTTCGGCGAGTTCCACCAGAATGTCCGGATCGGAATCGTCCAGAATATGGTCGACGGCATCGAGCCGCAGTCCATCCAGCCGGAATTCCCGCAACCAGTATAGCGCATTTTCAATGAAGAAACGGCGCACCGGCGCGCGCGCATGGGCAATCCTCGCGCCCCAGGGAGTATGTTCATCCGGATGGAAGAATTGCGGCGCATAACGGGCGATGTAATTCCCTTCCGGGCCGAAGTGGTTATAGACCACATCCAACAACACCATCAGACCAGCGCCATGGGCGACATCCACCAGCGCGCGCAGATCGTCCGGACCGCCATAGGCCGGATGCACGGCATAGTGCAGCACCGCATCATAGCCCCAGCCGCGATTGCCCGGAAAATGCGCCACCGGCATCAGTTCGATGGCGGTGACGCCAAGATTGGCAATTTCAGGCAGACGTTCGATGATGGCCCGGAATGTCCCGGCCGGCGTGAAGGTGCCGACATGCAGTTCATACAATACCGCTTCTTCCCAGCACCGGCCCGGCCAGGGATAGCGCCAGTGGTAGTCTGTGGAATCGACCAGCAGCGACTCGCCATGCACATCCCCGGCCTGTGCCCGCGCCGCGGGGTCGGGCACCAGAAATCCGTCCTCCAGAACAAATCCATAGCGGTCACCAGCGACACAGCCAGCCATTCGCGCGGAAAACCAGCCCTGTGGGCCGCGCTGCATTGGCAGGTCGCGGCCGTGGATGCGCACGGCGACGCGACGCTGCGCCGGCGCCCACAGGCCAAATTCCGCCACACCCTCCCGCAATTGCGCACCCCAGCCCGGCTGCCGGACGATATGATTCATGCGCCCGCGCTTTCGAGCAGCAGAATTGCGCGCCCTTCGACTTCCACTGCGCGCCGCCCCTCTGCGCCGAGTGCGGACGATTCTGCCAGAAGGGCTGGATCGGTTGTTGCAATGCTTTGCGCGGTATCGATCAGCACCCGCCACCCGTCAGGCCCCCCCGGCGGCAGGGAAAACCGGATCGGCGCTTCGAAGGCATTCAGCAGCGCCAGCAATTGTTCTCCGGGCCGCGACAGATGCAGCGCAAAGGCGCGCGTGCCCGGATTGTCCCAATCCTCGACATCAAGCGCCTGTCCATCCGGGCGCAGCCAGTGTGCCTGCCCCGGAAAGCGCCCATAAGGCGCGGCGTGAAAGAATTTGTCCGATTGCAGCAGCTTGCGGCTGCGCCGAACTGCAATCAGGGCACGCACGAAATCCTCGAGCGCACGATCCTCCGGCCGCTGCGGGTCCCAGTCGAGCCAGTTGAATTCGACATCCTGACAATAGGCATTGTTGTTGCCATGCTGGCTGCGGCCGCGCTCATCGCCCATCAGCAACATCGGCGTCCCTTGCGAAATCAGCAGCGTTGTCAGCAGATTGCGCCGCTGCCGATCGCGCAATTGCAGGATTTCGGGATCGTCGCTCGGCCCCTCCACCCCGCAATTCCAGCTGATGTTATTGTCGCTGCCGTCGCGATTGTCTTCGCCATTCGCGTCATTGTGCTTGTCGTTATAGCTGACCAGATCCTGCAGCGTGAAACCGTCATGGGCGGTGATGAAATTGACACTGGCCCAGGGCCGACGCCCCAGCCGGTCGAACAACCGTGCCGAACCCAGCAGGCCATCGGATATCCGCCGCGCGAAACCTTCATCGCCACGCCAGAAATGCCGCGCGACATCGCGATACTCGCCATTCCATTCCGCCCAGCCCGGGGGGAAATTGCCCAGCTGATAACCATCCGGCCCCAGATCCCAGGGTTCGGCAATCAGCTTGGCATTGTTCAGGATCGGATCCTGTCGCGCCGCTTCCAGAAACACCGCATGCATGTTGAATGCTTCGCGCTCCCGGCCGAGCGTTGTTGCCAGATCAAAGCGAAAGCCATCGACATGGCATTCCTCCACCCAGTAGCGCAGCGAATCCATCACCATTTGCAGCACGCGGCTGTGGCGCATGTCGAGCGAATTGCCACAACCAGTGGTATCGAAATAATGCCGGGGGTTGTCGGCGGGGATGTAGTAATTGGCGTTATCTATACCGCGGAATGACAATGTCGGGCCGAATTCATTGCCTTCCGGGGTGTGATTATAGACGACATCCATGATCACTTCGATGCCGGCTTCATGCAGACGCCGCACCATCAGCTTGAATTCATGAATGGCGCCTTTCCGCACCAGATAGCGCGGCGCCGGGGCAAAAAATGCCAGCGTGTTATAGCCCCAGTAATTGCGCAGGCCCTTGCTGACCAGATACTGGTCGTCCACAAAAGCCTGCACCGGCAGCAGTTCGATGGTGGTGATGCCCAGACGCACCAGATGATCGATGCTGGCCGGATGCGCCAGACCCTCGAAAGTGCCGCGCACGGCCTTGGGCAAGGCATCGTTGCGGGCACTGATGCCCTTGACATGCGCTTCATAGATAATGCTGCGCGGCCAGGGATGGCGCGGCGAGCGGTCGCCGCCCCAGCTGTGCGCCCGGTCCACCACGACGCATTTGGGCATGACAAAGGCGCTGTCGCGGCGATCGAAGCTGAGATCGCCGTCGCGATGGCCGATGCGATAACCGAACAGCGCGTCATGCCAGCGCAATTGCCCGGAAAGCGCCATGGCATAAGGATCGATCAGCAATTTATGGGCATTGAACCGGTGCCCGGCATCGGGGGCATAAGGCCCATGCACGCGATAGCCATAAAGCTGCCCGGGCCGCACCCAGGGCAGATAGCCATGCCAGACTTCATGGGTGTTTTCCGGCAATTCGATGCGGGCGGTTTCGCGGCGACCGGAGGGGTCGAACAGACATAGCTCCACCTTGGTGGCATTGGCGGAAAACAGTGCGAAATTGACCCCGGACCCATCCCAGTTGGCGCCCAAAGGGGAATCCGTTCCAGCCAGGGGAATCTGTTCGGCAGCCATGGTCCGCCTTCCTTGCAATGCCTCAGTCACCAATGGTGGCGGTGCCATTATTGCATCTGTCTCCTGAACGACCAAGCCGCCAGATGCGCCCGGCGATCTTGCGCGCCGCCAGCATGCCTGCTTTGATCACCATCGCGATGGTATAACCCCGAACAAGCGGGCCAGTTCCCGTAATCACCGAAACGCAGTAGATGCCGCCCCGGATCGACAGCCGCGAACAAGCAAAATCCAGTGATTTGAGGGACTGCAGCCCGAATGCATCTGGACATCCGGGCATGCAATTGCTAACGCCCCCCCGCTGCGTTCCCCACATGGCGGAACGCCTGCAGGGTGTTTGCCCAACGAACATCCGGATGGACGCATAGCTCAGTTGGTAGAGCAGCTGACTCTTAATCAGCGGGTCCTAGGT
>CAZIAA010000050.1:2860-8900 GCA_964537365.1 uncultured Sandaracinobacter sp. | reverse complement strand
CGACAGAGGGCGGAAGTCGAATTTTGGGCAACAGGCCATCTGGCCCAAAGCCAAGCGAAAGGGACAAGAGGAAATGAGTGACATCGCCGAACGCGTGCGCAAGATCGTCGTAGAGCATCTGGGCGTGGAAGCCGACAAGGTGACCGAATCCGCCGGCTTCATCGACGATCTGGGCGCTGACAGCCTGGACACGGTCGAGCTCGTCATGGCCTTTGAAGACGAGTTCGGAGTCGAAATTCCGGACGATGCAGCGGAAAAGATCCTGACGGTGGCCGACGCCATCAATTTCATCAGGGACAACAGCAAATAGGTATCCGCGCCCGGGCGGACGTTGTCCGGACTGTCGGATGGCATGCGGCCTCGGGAGAAAGTCTCTTCGGGGCCGTTGCCGTCTTGTAGGCTTGTCTGCCTTATATGCTTGTCTGCGACTGGAGTCGGATTGGAATCGAGTGAAGAGCGGGAGATAGGATCATGCGCCGCGTTGTCATAACCGGGCTTGGAGCGATTACGCCTTTGGGCGGAAGCGTGGAACAGAGCTGGGAACGATTGCTGGCCGGGCAATCGGGCGCCGGCCCGATCACCCATTTCGACGCCAGCGATTATGTCTGTCGCATCGCCTGCGAAGTGAAGGCGGAAGATTTCAACCCGGACCGTCGGGTGGACCCGAAAATCCAGCGCCAGGTGGACCCGTTCATCGTCTTTGGTCTCGATGCCGCCGGACAGGCGCTGGAAGACGCCGGCCTGACCGACATGCCCGAAGCCGAGCGCTATCGCGCCGGCTCGCTGATCGGCTCCGGCATTGGCGGTCTGCCCGGAATCGCCAAGGAAGCGATCGTGCTGCACGAACGCGGCCCGCGCCGGGTGTCGCCGCATTTCGTGCATGGCCGGCTGATCAATCTGGTGTCGGGGCAGGTGTCCATCCGCTATGGCCTGATGGGGCCGAATCTGGCGGTGGTGACGGCCTGTTCAACCGGCGCGAATGCCATTGGCGACGCGGCACGGCTGATTGCGCTGGATGACGCCGATGTGATGGTGGCGGGCGGCACCGAAGCCACCATTTGCCCGATCGGCATTGCCGGCTTTGCCCAGGCCCGGGCGCTGTCGACGAATTTCAACGACGACCCGACCCGCGCCAGCCGGCCCTGGGACAAGGCGCGTGATGGCTTCGTCATGGGCGAAGGTGCTGGTATCGTCGTGCTGGAGGAATATGAGCGCGCAAAGAAGCGCGGCGCCAAGATCTATGGCGAAGTGGTGGGCTATGGCATGACCGGCGACGCCTATCATGTGACCGCCCCGCACCCCGAAGGCTCGGGGGCATTCCGCTCCATGGAGATGGCGCTGAAGCGCGCCGGCATGGCACCTGGCGAAATCGATTATGTGAACGCCCATGGCACATCGACGCCCATGGGTGACGAACTGGAGCTGGGGGCCGTGAAGCGGCTGTTTGGCGCCGATGTCGCCGGCATGTCGATGAGCTCGACCAAATCCGCCATCGGCCATCTGCTGGGCGGGGCTGGCGCTGTCGAAAGCATCTTCGCCCTGCTTGCCATGCGCGATCAGGTGGTGCCGCCGACGCTCAATCTGGATGACCCCTGCGAGGGCGCCGAAGGAGTCGATCTGGTTCCGCATCAGGCGAAGGAACGCAAGGTGGAGGCCGTGCTCAACAACAGCTTCGGCTTTGGCGGTACCAACGCCACGGTTGTCTTCCGCAAGGTGTGAGCGACACCCCGCAATCCGCTCTGCGCGGGCGCTGGCTGATCGTCAGCGTCGTGCTGGTCGTGCTGGCGGCGCTGACCTTCGCGCTGGCCCTTGCCGATGTGTGGACGCGAGCGCCGCAAACACCATTGCGCAATGTCGAAGTGACGGTCGCCCGCGGCGCGCCGATGCGTCAGGTGGCGCAGCAATTGCAGGATGCCGGGCTGGTGGCCAATGCCCGGCTGTTCGAAATTCTGGCGCGCACCATCGGCGGTGGCGAACGCATTCATTACGGAGTCTATGCTTTTGCCGAAGGCGAGGGCTGGGGTTCCATTCTGGCCAGGCTGCAGCGCGGCGACACGCTGGTCATTCCGGTTGTCATTCCCGAAGGCATGCCGTCCATCCAGGTGGCGGAGCGGCTGAATGCCGCGCCAAGGCTGTCGGGGGAAGTCGCGGTGCCGGCCGAGGGCAGTGTCTATCCGGCGACCTATGACAGCAGCGTCGGTGGCGATCGGGCGGCGGTGCTGCAGGCGATGCAGCGCAAGATGACGGCGGAACTGGACCGGTTGTGGGCAGCGCGCGGTCCCGATCTCGCCGTGCGTGACAAGCAGGAAGCGGTCATATTGGCGTCCATCGTCGAGAAAGAAACCGCGGTCGCCTCCGAACGGCGGCGCATTGCCGGGCTGTATTCGAACCGGCTGAAACAGGGCATGCCGTTGCAGGCCGATCCGACGGTGATCTATCCGATCACCCGGGGCAAGCCACTGGGGCGGCGGATCCTGCGCTCGGAGCTGGATTCCGACAATCCCTATAATACCTATCGCCATGCCGGCCTGCCGCCCGGCCCGATCACCAATCCCGGCAGCGCCAGCATCGAAGCAGTGCTGCACCCGGAACGGCATGATTATCTGTATATGGTGGCGGATGGCAGCGGCGGCCATGTCTTTGCCCGCAGCTATGCCGAGCATCAGGCCAATGTTGCGCGCTGGCGCGCGCACCGGCGCGAAGCCGGAATCTGACAGCGCTTGACCGCCCCCCTGCAAGGCGCTTAACGCCCTTGGCCATGACTGCGCCCAAAACACTCTATGACAAGGTCTGGGACGATCATGTCGTGTCCACCCGCGAGGATGGCACCGCCCTGATCTTCATCGACCGCCATCTGATCCACGAAGTGACCAGCCCGCAGGCGTTTTCCGGGCTGCGCAGCGCCGGGCGCCAATTGCACCGGCCGGATCTGACGCTGGCGGTGCCCGATCACAATGTGCCGACGACCGACCGGCGGCTGCCGATCGCCGATGTCGATTCCCGCAATCAGCTGGCTGCGCTCAAGGAAAATTGCACTGAATTCGGTGTCGAATATCTGGAAATCGATTCAGCCGAACAGGGCATCGTCCATATCATCGGTCCGGAACAGGGCTTTACCCTGCCCGGCCTCACCATCGTCTGTGGCGACAGCCACACCTCGACGCATGGCGCCTTCGGCGCGCTGGGGTTTGGCATCGGCACCTCCGAAGTCGAGCATGTGTTTGCAACGCAGACATTGCTGTTGAAGAAATCGAAGAATTTCGCAGTGACGGTGAATGGCAGCCTTGGTTTCTCGATCACGGCGAAGGATGTGGCGCTGGCGATCATGGGGCGTGTGGGCGCCGCTGGCGGCACCGGCCATGTGTTTGAATATCGCGGGGACGTGATCGACGCATTGTCGATGGAAGGCCGCATGACCATCTGCAACATGTCGATCGAAGCGGGTGCGCGCGCGGGCATGGTGGCGCCCGATGAAACCACCTATGCCTATATCAAAGGCCGCAAGCGCGCGCCCAAAGGCGCGATGTGGGACAAGGCGCTGGCCTGGTGGCGGCAGTTGCCGAGCGACCCGGGTGCGCATTTCGATTCCGAAGTGGTGATCGACGGCACGGCGATCGCGCCGCTCGTCACCTGGGGCACCAGCCCGGAGGATGTGGTGCCGATCACCGGCGCCATACCAGCGTTGGACAGCTTTGCCTCTGAATCGAAGCGCGCGGCCGTGGAAAAGGCGCTGGACTATATGGGCCTCACGCCCGGCACGCGCATGGAAGACATCGAAGTGCAGAATGTCTTTATCGGCAGTTGCACCAACAGCCGCATCGAGGATCTGCGTGTTGCGGCTGCTGTCGCCAAGGGCCGTCATGTCGCCGGCAATATCCGGCAGGCGCTGGTGGTGCCGGGTTCGGGCCTGGTCAAGCGTCAGGCCGAAGAAGAAGGGCTGGACCGGATCTTCATCGAAGCCGGCTTTGAATGGCGCGAGCCGGGCTGTTCGATGTGTCTCGCCATGAATCCGGACAAGGTGCCGCCGGGCGAACGCTGTGCTTCCACCTCCAACCGCAATTTCGTTGGCCGGCAGGGACCGGGCGCGCGCACGCATCTGTTGTCGCCGGCGATGGCGGCGGCCGCAGCCGTGACCGGGCGTCTGACCGACGTCCGGCAGATGAAATAGCGCGGACGCCGTCGATGCAGGCGGCCATCCGGGTTGAAGGGCTGGAAAAGACCTATGCCGGCGGCAAGCAGGCACTGAAGGGAATCGACCTCGAGATCCCGACGGGTTCGATGTTTGCCTTGCTGGGGCCGAATGGCGCCGGCAAGTCGACCCTGATCAATATTCTGGCCGGGCTGGTCACCAAGACCGGCGGCCGCGCCAGCGTCTGGGGCTTTGACATCGATGAACGCCCGCGCAACGCCAAGGCGTCGATCGGCGTGGTGCCGCAGGAACTGCTGTTCGATGCCTTTTTCACGCCGCTGGAAGCGCTGGAACTGCAGGCCGGGCTGTATGGCGTGCCGAAATCGCAGCGCCGGTCGATGGAATTGTTGCGCAAGGTGCATCTGGACGACAAGGCGCATGTCTATACCCGCACCCTGTCGGGCGGAATGAAGCGGCGGCTGCTGATTGCCAAGGCGCTGGTGCAGAATCCGCCGATTCTGGTGCTCGACGAACCGACGGCGGGTGTCGATATCGAATTGCGGCAGATGCTGTGGCAATATGTGCGGGAATTGCATGCCCAGGGCACGACCGTGGTGCTGACCACGCATTACCTTGAGGAAGCCGAAGAGCTTTGCGACCGCATCGCCATCATCAACCATGGCGAAGTGGTAGCCAATGGCGAGATGCACAGCCTGTTGTCGCAGGCGCGCAACAAATGGCTGCAGCTGACGCTGGATCGTGACATCGGGACATTGCCGGTGGTTGCCGGCGCGCTTACCGTGCACAAGGCCAATGCCCGCCGCCTCGATATCTGTTACGACAAGCAGCATGCGGGCGCGGGGCAGATTTTCGCAGCCGTGACGGCGGCGGGTTACGGCATCGTCGATGTGGCGACTCGTGGCGCGCATCTCGAAGATGTGTTTCTGGAGCTGACCGGTCGCACCCTGCATGTGGAGGAGAGGTCGCTTGCAGGAGTTGATTGAAGCCGAAGTTGTGGTGGCGGGTTCAGGGGCGGCCGGGCTGACCGTCGCGCTCAATCTGGCGGCAGCGGGGCGGCGGGTGCTGGTGCTGTCCAAGGCGGGGATTTCCGCTGGCTCCACCAGCCGGGCGCAGGGCGGAATCGCAGTCGTCCTCGGCGAAGGCGATACCTTCGAAAGCCATATCGACGATACCATGGTGGCGGGCAGCCAGCTCAACAACCGCCGTTCGGTGGAATTCGTCGTCGAACATGCCCGGGCCGCGGTGGAGCGGCTGGCGGAGCTGGGGGTGCGGTTCAATGCCGGCGATGGCGGCCCGCACCACTGGCACCTGACGCGCGAAGGCGGGCATTCGCAGCGCCGTATCATCCATGTCGATGACGCGACTGGCTGGGCAGTGCAGAAGGCGCTGGAGGAAGCCGCCCTCAACAACCCCAATATCGAATTCCTGCCCGATCAGTCGGCCATCGACATCATCACCGAGCGCCATGTTGCCGGGCATGGCTGGCACCCGCGCCGGGCGATGGGGCTGTATGTGCTGGACCGGGCGTCGGGGCATGTGCGCCGGATCACCGCCAAGGTCGTTGTGCTGGCGACCGGCGGGGCGTCGCGGGTGTATCGCTTTTCGACCAACCCCGATGGTTCGACGGGCGATGGCATTGCCATGGCCTGGCGCGCGGGCTGCCGGGTTTCCAACATGGAATTCAACCAGTTCCACCCGACCTGTCTGTATCACCCGACGGAAAAGAGCTTTCTGATTACCGAAGCGATGCGCGGCGAAGGCGGCATATTGCGCCTTCCCGATGGCACGGCGTTCATGGAGAAATACGACCCGCGCCGCGAACTGGCGCCGCGCGATGTGGTGGCGCATGCGATCGACGCGGAAATGAAGCGGCTGGGCATCGCGCATGTG
>CAZIAA010000050.1:0-2850 GCA_964537365.1 uncultured Sandaracinobacter sp. | reverse complement strand
GTGCTGCTCGATATCACCCACCGTGAGCCCGGCTTCGTCGAGGAACATTTCCCGACCATCGTGAAGCGCTTGCGCGAACTGGGCATTGATCCGGTAACGCAGCCCATCCCGGTGGTGCCGGCGGCGCATTACAGCTGCGGCGGCGTGCTTGCCGATCTGCATGGCCGCACCGATCTGGATGGCCTCTATGCCATTGGCGAAGTGGCGCAATCGGGGCTGCATGGCGCCAATCGCCTTGCGTCCAACAGCCTGCTCGAATGTCTGGTGTTCGGCGCATCGGCGGCGGATGATATCCAGCGCCAGTTCGACGATATTGCCGAAGTGGCGGAAATCCGCCCCTGGGACGAAAGCCGGGTGACGATTTCCGATGAGGAAGTGGTGGTGACGCACAACTGGGCGGAACTGCGGCGCTTCATGTGGGATTATGTCGGAATCGTGCGCACCAACCGGCGGCTGGAGCGCGCCGCGCACCGCATCGCCCTGCTGCGCAGCGAGATCGACGAATATTACGGCAACTTCCGCGTCACCCCCGATCTGCTGGAATTGCGCAATCTGGTGGAAGTGGCGGATATCATCGTGAAATCGGCGCGCAGCCGCACGGAAAGCCGCGGTCTGCATTTCATCACCGATTACCCGGACATGGCGGCGGTGCCGCAGGACACTGTCCTGTATCCCGGCGTGGACTGAAAGCCACCCGGCGCGCCGCCATCGCGCCCATGAAAAACAATCGCGAGGGGCGGTCGTTTTCGATTGACGCGCAAGTCATGTTACAATATCACATTTGCTTCAATGCAGAATGGATGACACTCTTTTGAAGCCTGTTTTTCACCCGCAAGGCGCGACCGATGTGGTAGCGGCCACCTTGTCCAGCCTCTGCCTGGTGCATTGCCTGCTGCTGCCCTTGCTGTTGCTGGCACTGCCGGCGCTGGCGGTGACGCTGCATGTCGGGCTGCTGGCAACGGGTGGCTTCCACTGGCTGCTCATTGCTGTTGCCGTGCCGGTGTCGGCGCTGGCGCTGTGGAAAGGCTTTGTGCGCCACCACAACCGTCAGCCGGCGGTGCTGGCGCTGCTGGGCTTTGCGCTGATGGCGCTGGGTGCCATGGCGCATGGTCAGCCACTCGCGGAATCGGGGCTGACCATTGCCGGTGGCGCGCTGGTGGCGCTGGCGCATTGGCGCAACTGGCAGTGGTGGCCGCAGTTGTCCGTGGGCTGCGCTGTGCCGGCGGGTGCCGCGGACCGCGATTCAGAGCGCGAAATCGCTGACGAAGGCGTTGGTCTTGCGCTCATGGCCAAAGGTGGAAACCGGGCCATGGCCTGGAATGAAAGTGGTGTCATTGCCCAGCGGCCAGAGCTTGCCGGTGATCGAATCGATCAGCTGCTGGAAATTCCCTTTCGGGAAGTCCGTGCGGCCGATTGAGCCCTGAAACAGCACATCGCCAACGATCGCCAGCTGTGATGGCGGGTGGTGGAAAATCACATGCCCCGGCGTGTGCCCCGGGCAGTGATAGACATCGAGCACGAGATCGCTCACCTGCACCTGATCGCCATCTTCCAGCCAGCGGTCCGGGGTAAAGGCAGTCGCCCCCGCCAGGCCGTATTTCGCACCGGTTTCGGGGTTCTGATCGATCCAGAACTTGTCCTCGATATGCGGGCCTTCGATCGGCACACCCAGCTGTTCTGCGAGCACGCCGGTCAGGCCGCAATGGTCGATATGGCCATGCGTAACCAGCAGCTTTTCGATGGTGACGCCCTGTTCGGTGGCGACCGCCAGCAAGCGGTCGAGGTCGCCGCCGGGGTCGACAAAGGCGCCGCGCATGGTTTTCGTCGACCACAACAGGGTCGAATTCTGCTGCAGCGGCGTGACCGGGATGATGACGGCCTGCAGCGGCGGATCGGATTTGGCAGTGGTTGCATTCATGCGCCTCTATCTGGCGCTTTGCACCGGCGAGGGCAAGGGCAGGGGCAATGGCCGTTTGCGGCCGGGGCGCAGCTTATTGCAGGATGTGGCCGGCGATGCCACATGAAGGCGTGTGAAACCTGTTGATCATGCCGGCGGCAGCGAGACTGCAGCAGCGCCGCCCGGACCCGGCGCGCGGCCGGATGGCGCGCCATCGGCTGGCGCTCAGTCGGATATCGCGACGCTGCGGCGCTTTCTGCCTTATCTCTGGCCGAAAAATGCGCCGGCGCTGCGGGCGCGGCTGTTGCTGGCGTTGTTGTGTGTGGTGCTCGGCAAGGCCGTGGTGCTGGCCATGCCCTTTGCCTATAAGGCGGCGATCGACGGCATGAGCGGCGCCGCCAGCACTGGCACGCCCGTCATTGTGGCGCTGGTGCTGGCCTATGCCGGGGCGCGCTTTGCCGGGGTGTTCTTCGACAATCTGCGCCGCGCCATCTTCGAGGCCGTCGGGCAGGATGCCGCACGCCGCCTGGCCACCGAAGTCTTCGCCCATCTGCACCGGCTGTCGTTGCGCTTTCACATCGAGCGCAAGACCGGGGCGCTCACCCGCATCGTCGAACGCGGCACCAAGTCGATCGACATGATGCTGTATTTTCTGATGTTCAACATTGCGCCCACGGCAATCGAGCTGCTGGTGGTGGCGATTATCTTCTGGCTGAAATTCGGCCCGGTTCTGGTGGCCGGAACAGCCATTGCCGTCATTGCCTATATCGCCTTCACCCAGCGCGTCACCGAATGGCGGGTGCGTTTGCGCGAACGCTGGACCAAAGCCGACCAGCATGCCACGCAACGCGCCGTCGACAGTCTGCTGAATTTCGAGACAATCAAATATTTCAATGCCGAAAAGCTGGAAACGCGGCTCTATGGCGAGGCTGTGCGCAATCTGGCGACGACCA
>CAZIAA010000049.1:0-8917 GCA_964537365.1 uncultured Sandaracinobacter sp. | reverse complement strand
CATGCGCGCGGATGTGCTGGCGGCTTGACTCTGACATGATGATAGGGTTTATCGGCTATTCTCCTTGATGGCAGGAGATGCGCATTGCCTAGCACGGACCTCGATATTGTCGGCATGACCTGCGCCGGTTGCGCCGGCCGCGTCGAAAAAGCCATTCGCGCCGTACCCGGGGTGTCGGATGTCGCAGTCAATCTGGCCACCGCACGCGCGCATGTGACACTGGCACCGGATGTCGATTCGCAACTTCTGATCGGCGCGGTCGAACAGGCCGGCTATGCGGTTGCCGCCGACAGCATCGACCTCGACATTGAAGGCATGACCTGCGCCGGCTGCGTCGGCCGGGTGCAGCGGGCGTTACAGTCTGTGCCCGGCGTGCTGTCGGCAGACGTCAATCTGGCGACGGAACAGGCCCGCGTCCGCGCTGGCGCCGATGTGCGCGCCGCCACCCTCGTCGAAGCCGTGCGCCGCGCTGGTTACAGCGCGGCAGTGAAATCCGCCGATCATGCGCCACCCGCCCGCGACCGGGGCACATGGAAGCTCTGGCTGGCGGCGGCGTTGTCGCTGCCACTGGTGGCGCCGATGTTGCTGGCGCCATTCGGCATCGCGCTGGCGCTGCCCGGCTGGGCGCAATTGCTGCTGACGGCGCCGGTGCAGTTCTGGCTGGGGGCGCGCTTCTATCGCGGCGCCTGGCGGGCGTTGCAGGCGCGCAGCGCCAATATGGACTTGCTGGTGGTGCTGGGCACCACGGCCGCCTTTGGTTTCAGCCTGTGGCTGATGCTGCAGGATTTCCGCAACGGCACAAGCAGCCATTATTATTTCGAGACCTCCGCCGTCATCATCACGCTGGTGCTGGTTGGCAAATGGCTGGAAGATGGCGCCAAGCATCAGACCGGCGACGCCATCCGCGCGTTGATGCAATTGCGCCCGGAAATGGCGCGCCGACGGCGGCCCGATGGCCAGGAGGAAGACGTCGCCGTCGACGCTTTGCAACCGGGTGATCTGGTGGTGGTGCGCCCCGGCGAACGCGTCGCTGTCGATGGCCGCGTCGTCGAAGGGCTGTCATCCGTCGACCAGTCGCTGATTACCGGCGAAAGCCTGCCGGTGCCGGTGCGCCCCGGCGAGGATGTGGTGGGCGGCGCCGTCAATGCCGATGGCATGCTGCTGATCGAAACCCGCGCCGTCGGCGCCGAATCCCTGCTGGCGCAGATCGTCCGGCTGGTGGAAAGCGCACAGGCGCAAAAGGCCCCGATCGAAAAGCTGGTGGACCGGGTGGCGGCGGTGTTCGTCCCCGCCGTGCTGCTGCTGGCCGCCATCACCTTCGCCGGCTGGATGCTGGCCGGGGCGGGGCTGGAACGCGCGCTATTGAATGCCGTCGCCGTGCTGGTGATTGCCTGCCCCTGCGCGCTTGGCCTCGCCACGCCGACCGCCGTGGTGACGGGCACCGGCGTTGCCGCCCGGGCCGGAATCCTCATCCGCGACATCGACGCCCTGCAGACCGCGCGCCGGGTGACCGATGTGGTGTTCGACAAGACCGGCACATTGACTGTCGGCCGGCCGGCGCTGTCGGCGCTGGTGCCCCACGCCGAAGGCACAGAGACGGAATTGCTGCGTCTGGCCGCCGCCCTGCAGCAGCAAAGCAGCCACCCGCTGGCGCAGGCGGTGATTGCCCATGCCGAAGCCGAGCGGCTGCAGATTCCACCGGTGACGGAATTCCGGGTGATTGCCGGGCGCGGCACGCAAGGCCAGGTGGACGGCCAGAGCGCAATCATCGGCAATGAACGGCTGATGCGGGAACAGGGCATCGATCCCGCTGCATTATCGTCGCAGGCGCGCGAACTGCAGCAGCAGGGCCATTCGGTGTCCTATGTCGTCGTCGTGCAGCCCGAACCCCGGCTGTTCGGCCTGCTTGGCTTTGCCGATCAGCTGCGCCAATCCGCCAGGATCGCAGTGCGGACCCTGCACGACCGCGGCATTCGCACCCATATGCTGACCGGCGACAATGCCGGCGCGGCGCAGGCCGTGGCCGATGCGCTTGGCCTCGACGGCTTTGCCGCCGACATTCTGCCCGATGGCAAGGCCGAGCGCATCGTTGAACTGCAGCGCGGCGGCGCCATCGTCGCCATGGTCGGCGATGGCGTGAATGATGCACCGGCGCTGGCGCGCGCCGATGTCGGCATGGCCATGGCGGGCGGCACCGATGTCGCCATGCAGACGGCGGCCGTGACGCTGATGCGCGACGATCCGCGTCTGGTCGCCGATGCCCTCGACATTTCCGCCCGCACCCGGCGCAAGATCGTCGAAGGGCTGTTCTGGGCCTTCATCTACAATATCATTGGCATTCCGCTGGCAGCCGCGGGCTTTCTCAGCCCGATTCTGGCCGGCGCCGCCATGGCATTTTCCAGCGTCAGTGTGGTATCCAATGCATTGCTGTTGAAACGCTGGCGGCCGACCGCCGCAGGAGATGCCGATTGACCATCAGCGAGGCCGCGCGCCAGTCCGGGATCAGCCAGCGCATGATCCGCCATTATGAAAAGATCGGTCTGGTGCCGCCGCCCGAACGCCGGCTGTCGGGCTATCGCGATTATGACGCCAGCGATGTGCACCGGCTGATTTTCGTGCGCCGCGCGCGCGATCTGGGCTTTGCCATTGAGGAAATCCGCCAGTTGCTGGCGCTGTGGCAGGACCGGTCACGGGCCAGCGCCGATGTCAAGAAACTGGCGCTGCGCCATGCCGCCGAGCTGAAGGCCAAGGCCGAGCAATTGCAGGCCATGCAGCGCACGCTGCTGGATCTGGCCGCGCATTGCCATGGCGACGACCGTCCGGATTGTCCGATTCTGGCCGGGCTCGATGGCACCGGTGAGGTTCTGCCGGCTTAGCCATTTTGCCGGCCGGATTTGACCGGGCCATCTTGCGCGGCAGGCGCAAGATATTGCAGGATGGCAAACATGAAAATTGCCGGATTGACGCCGGCAAGCGCGGGGGAGATGCAGCGGACATGGTTGGTGCGACGGAAAACAGGAAAGTCGATTTCAACGAAATGCAGGTGCTGGGCGATGTGCCGCGCATCCATGCCCGCGACCGCGGCGACCGCATTGCCTTTGAATTCGAAGGCCGCACCACCAGTTACCGCGAATTCGAGGCGCACACCAATCAGGTGGCGCGGGCCTTGCTGGCGGCCGGATTGAAGCATGGCGACCGCATTTCCTATCTCGGCAAGAACAGCGACCATTATTTCGAATTGCTGATGGGCGCCGTCAAGGTCGGGATCGTGATGGCGCCGGCCAACTGGCGGCTGGCGCCACCGGAAATCGCCTATATCGTCGACAATGCCGAAGCCGGGATTCTGTTCGTCGGGCCGGAACTGGTCGATCTGGTAAAGGAACATCATGCCGAACTGGGCGCCGGCCGGCGGATCATCGCCATGGAAGCCGGCAGCGACTGGCCGGATTATACCAGCTGGCGCGATGCCGAGGACGACAGCCGCCCGCCAGCCGATGTGAAACGCAGCGATGTCGCCGTGCAGCTCTATACATCGGGCACCACCGGCCGCCCCAAGGGCGCCATGCTGACGCACCATAATCTGCTGGAAGGCCGGCGCATCAGCGCGGAGCATCCGATGCCCTGGAACAACTGGGGTCCGGAGGACATCAGCCTCGTCGCCATGCCGATATCCCATGTCGGCGGCACCGGCTGGGGTCTGGTCGGGCTGGTGAATGGCGCCAAAGGCGTTGTCGCCCGCCAGTTCGACCCTCTGGAAGTGCTGGATTTCATCGAAAAGGACCGGGTGTCCAAGCTGTTCATCGTGCCGGCGGCGCTGCAGATCGTCATCAGCCAGCCGCGCGTGCGCGACATCGACTACAGCCGGCTGAAATATATTCTCTATGGCGCGTCGCCCATTCCGCTCGATCTGCTGCGCGAAGCCATGGAGATTTTCGGCTGCGGTTTCTGCCAGCAATATGGTATGACCGAAACCACCGGCACCATCGTCTATCTGCCGCCCGAAGACCATGACCCCAATGGCAATCAGCGCATGCGCGGCGCCGGCATTCCACTGCCCGGTGTCGAACTGCGAATCATCGACGGCGACGGCGCGGAATTGCCGCGCGGCGAAATCGGCGAAGTGGCGACTCGCTCCCATCTCAACATGGCCGGTTACTGGAAATTGCCGCAGGCAACCGCGGAAACCATTTCCGCCGATGGCTGGCTGCGCACCGGCGATGCCGGCTATATGGACGCGGACGGTTATCTCTATATCCAGGACCGGGTGAAGGATGTGATCATTTCCGGCGCGGAAAATGTCTATCCGGCCGAAGTCGAAAGCGCCATTTATGGCCATCCGGCCGTTGCCGAAGTGGCCGTTATCGGCGTGCCCGACGACAAATGGGGCGAAAGCGTGAAGGCCATCGTCGTGCCGCGTCCGGGCGTCCCCTTCGATGCCGCGGACATCATTGCCTTTGCTCGCCAGCGCATCGCCGGCTTCAAGGCGCCGAAATCGATCGACACCATCGATGCATTGCCGCGCAACGCCTCTGGCAAGATTCTGCGCCGTGAATTGCGCGCGCCCTATTGGGCCGGTAAATCGCGGAATGTGAACTGATGGATCTGGCGCTTTCCGCAGCCGATCTGGCTTTTCGCGACGAAGTGCGCGATTTTCTGGAAGCAAATCTGACGCCCGAACTGCGTGAGGCCGGACAGCGGATGACGTCTGTTTTCATCGACCGGAAATGGTCCATTGCCTGGCAGAAGATCCTGCACGCCCGAGGCTGGGTGGCGCCTTCCTGGCCGGTGGAATATGGCGGGCCGGGCTGGACGCTGGCGCAGCAGGGCATTTTCGCCAGCGAATGCGCGCGCGCCGGGGCACCGGCGCTGGCGCCACAAGGGCTGAAGATGCTGGGGCCGCTGCTGATGCATTATGGCACGCCGGAACAGAAAGCGCATTACCTGCCGCGCGTGCTGTCGGGAGAGGATTTCTGGTGTCAGGGCTATTCCGAGCCGGGCGCTGGTTCCGATCTGGCGTCGCTCAGGCTGGCGGCGGTGGCGGACGGGGATGATTATGTGCTGAACGGCTCCAAGATCTGGACCACGCACGCGCATTTCGCCAATCGAATCTTCCTGCTGGTGCGCACCTCCACCCAGGGTAAGCCGCAGCGCGGCATCAGTTTTCTGCTGGCGGATATGGACACGCCGGGAATCACCGTGCGGCCGATCATGTCGCTATCGGGTGACCATGATCTCAATGAAGTGTTTTTCGACGATGTGCGGGTGCCGCAGAAAAACCGCGTCGGGGCGGAAAATGACGGCTGGACCGTCGCCAAATATCTGCTGGAATTCGAACGCGGCAGCAGCCTGTCATCGCCAGGCCTCAAAGCCCTGCTGGGCCTGGCGCGCGCACAGGCGCGCACAACGGGCGTGCTGCGCTGTGCCGGTTTTCGCCGCCGCCTGCTGGACATGGAAACCGCCCTGTCGGCCATTGCCATCACCGAGCAGCGCGTGCTGGGCGCGCTGGCCGATGGCCAGAACCCCGGCCCGCTGGCGTCATTGCTGAAAATCCAGTCGACCGAAATCATGCAGAAAATCGACGAATTGCGCATCGAAGCCGCGGGCGATTATGGCGCCGTGCAGCAGGTGGAAGCGCGCGCTGCCGCATCGCAGCTGCCCTTCGTCGGCCCGGAACAGAGCCTGACCGCCATGGCGCGCTATTTCAACGACCGCGCCGCCACCATCTATGGCGGCTGCAACGAAGTTCAGCGCGACCTGATTGCGCGGCTGGTGCTGCGGCTCTAGGCTCAGTGCCGCAGGCTGCGGAAGGCGCGGTCGCCACGCAGCGCCGACCACCAGGTCAACGGATTCAAGGTCTGTGAACCGTCCAGCGAAAATGTGGTGAATTCGGCACGGCCGACGAGATTTTCCCAGGGCACGAAGCCCAGTCCGCCAATTTCCGGCGGCACCCGGCTGTCCATGGAATTGTCGCGATTGTCGCCCATCAGGAACAGCCGGCCTTCCGGCACCGTCACCGGGCCGAAATTGTCACGCTCGGTAAATCCCATGTCCAGCGTATCGTAATGCCGGCCGTTAGGCAGGATTTCGCGCCAGGTCGGGAAACGACAGACGGCTTCGCCGGCGGCATTTGTGCCGCGGAATTGCGGCACAAAGGGGCAATCGGTATTGGGCGTAACCAGCAATTCGGTGTCGGGGCGCCGTTCGCGCGGCACCGCCTGCCCGTTCAGCCAGAGCGCGCCATTCTTCATTTCAACGCTGTCGCCCGGCAATCCGATCACCCGCTTGATCCAGTCGGCGCCATCGGACGGGCTTTTCAGCACCACGATATCGCCACGTTTCGGCACGGAACCGAATAATCGCCCGGACATCTGCGGCAGCACATCGACGGAAGGCGACAGATAGGAATAGCCAAAGGGATATTTGCTGACGATCAGGCGGTCCCCGACCAGCAGCGTCGCCATCATCGATTCCGACGGGATATAAAAGGGCTTGGCAACGAAGCTGTGAACGCCGAGCACGATCAGGATCAGGATCAGCCACTGCTTCAGTTCATGCAGCCAGGAAAAGGGGCGCTTGTCGCTCGCTGGCATTTTCGATCTGTCAGGCGATGCTGCGTTCATGATGGACTCGCGGTTATGAGCACAATCGCCTGTGCCCAGGGATGGTCGTCGGTCAGGGTCAGATGGATTACGGCCTCATGCCCGGTCGGCGTGATGGCCGCCAGACGCTGCGCAGCACCGCCCGTCAGCTGCAGCGTCGGCCGGCCGGACGGCAGATTGACCACACCGATATCGCGAAAGAACACACCCTGGCGGAAACCAGTGCCGAGCGCCTTGGCAGCCGCCTCCTTGGCGGCGAAACGCTTGGCATAGGTGCCGATGCGGGTGTGCGCCCGGCCATTGGCCTTGGCCTGTTCGATCGGGGTGAAGATGCGGTTGATGAAACGATCGCCGAAACGCTCGATCGATTGCGCGATGCGCTCGATATTGCACAGGTCATTGCCCAGTCCCAGCACCGTGACGCCCGCGCCCATGCCTGCCGTGCCGGCGGACCTGCTTCGGCCCCACATCAATGGCGGGCTTCGTTGAGGATGCGGCGCATCTGCCGGATGGCAGCGTCAAGGCCGGTGAACAGCGCTTCGCCAATCAGGAAATGGCCGATGTTGAATTCGACGATTTCGCCAATGCGGGCGACCGCCGGCGCATTGGCATAGGTCAGGCCATGGCCGGCATGGACTTCCAGCCCGAGCGATGCCGCCAGCTGCGCGCCATCGCGCAGACGCTGCAATTCGCCGGCAACGCCATTGGCATAGGCGCCGGTGTGCAGCTCGACGACAGGTGCGCCGACCGCGGCGGCAGCCTCGATCTGCTTTGGATCGGGGGCAATGAACAAGGACACGCGGATTCCGGCATGTTGCAATTGCTGCACCAATGGCGCCAGTTCGGCCTGCTGCCCGGCGACATCCAGGCCGCCTTCGGTGGTGCGCTCCTGCCGGCGTTCGGGAACGACGCAGGCGGCATGCGGCCGGGTGCGCAGCGCGATTTCGAGCATTTCCGCCGTCGCCGCCATTTCCAGATTGAGCGGCAGGCGCAACTCCGCCATCAGTTGCGCGATATCGGCATCGCGCATGTGGCGGCGGTCTTCGCGCAGATGCGCGGTGATTCCATCGGCACCGGCGGCTTCGGCGATGCGGGCGGCACGCAACAGGTCGGGATGGACGCCGCCACGGGCGTTGCGCAGCGTCGCCACATGGTCGATATTGACCCCCAGCCGCAACGGCGCGAATTTTCCCTGTTCAGACATGCTGTTGTCGGCTTCCTGGCTTGCGGGCGGGGATGGCGGCCAGTTCCGGCGGCAGCGCATCGGCGGCATAGGTCGGTACCGCGAGGCGCAGCAGCGCCGTCAGCGGCACGCCCGGATCCGCAGTGCCGTTCGACCGGTCGACCAGACAGGCGGCGTGAATGACCTGGCCGCCGGCGGCTTCGATGGCGGCAATGGCCTCGCGGCTGGACAGTCCGGTCGTCACCACATCCTCCATGACGATGACCGGCGTGCCGGGCGCCAGATGAAAGCCGCGGCGCAGTTCGAACACGCCGGCCGGCCGTTCGACGAACATCGAATCGATGCCCAATGCCCGCGCCAGTTCATAGCCGCAAATGATTCCGCCCATGGCCGGCGCCACCACGGCGCGGGCACGGGCCTTGATATCGTCCGGCAGCCGCAATGCCAGCGCCGCCAGCAGCCGCGCGGCGCGCGCCGGGTTCATCAGCACGCGCGCGCATTGCAGGTAACGCGCCGAATGCAGCCCGGAGGACAGAATGAAATGCCCTTCCAGAAGGGCATCGGCAGCACGGAATTCCGCCAGAATGGCATCATCGTCCAGATCGCAGTGTTGCATGGCAAGCGCCTTACCACCCGGATGCAGATCAAGGAAAGCCATTTGCCACCCCCCGACGTTTACGCGATTGCGCCAGAACGGAAGCGTCTGGCGTGGATTTTACCGACCAATCCGGTACAATATACCGGACCGTTCAGGAATATCGCAGGGAAGGAAGAAAAGGGAGAAAGCGTATCGCCGTCCGGCGGAGGCCGGGCCGCAATGCCGTTTCAGCCAGACACAGCAACCAGAGACGCAGCCAGAGACAATGGCAGCGCACGCGAAAGCATGTTTTCATGTCGCTCTTGCGTCCCGGGCAGACCTGCTGCGCATGGTATGGCGCACGAAGGATGGGTCTGAACGGCAAGGCATGCTGCCTGGCTGATCGGCGCAACATTCATGGTGTTGCCGTCCGGATCGGAATCCACCGTCCTGACTGCAATTCCCTAGTCCAAATTGTGTCAAATTGTGCTAATAGTGTAGATTATCCATGCATTGGTCTGGATCCGGCGCGCATTGCCGGCCATGCATCCAGGCCAT
>CAZIAA010000048.1:0-8919 GCA_964537365.1 uncultured Sandaracinobacter sp. | reverse complement strand
GAGGCTGCTGGTCGATACCGGACCGGATTTGCGCGCGCAATTGCTGGGCGCTGAAGTCACCTGGCTGACGGCAGTGCTCTACACCCACAGCCATGCCGATCATTGCCATGGCATCGATGACCTGCGCGGGATCTTTCGTCTGCAGGGGCGCGAAGTCGATTGCTATATGGATGTGCAGACCCGGGCCAGCCTGCGCACGCGCTTTGCCTATGCGTTTTCCGGCCATGGCGATTATCCGGCGGTCGTGCGCGGGCATCTGATTGCCGAAGATATGCAACTGGGTGAAATCCGGGTGCGGCCATTCCGACAGCAGCACGGAGCGGAGCACTCGATCGGCTACCGCTTTGACGCCGGCGGGCAGGCAATTGCCTATTCGACGGATGTGAATGGATTGCCGGACAACTGCTGGCCATTGTTGCAGGGGCTGGACTTGTGGGTGGTGGACGCGCTGCGGCGCGAACCGCATCCGACGCACAGCCATCTGGCGCAGACTCTGACATGGATTGCGCGCGCAAGGCCGGCCGAATCCTGGCTGACCCATATGGACCAGACCATGGATCAGGCCGAGCTTCTGGCGGAACTGCCGGCCAACATCAGCCCCGGCTGGGACGGCCGCATCTGGGAGGGACAAGCGGCATGAGCTTTGCAATCGTTTCGGTGCTGGCGACTCTGGTTGTGGTGGTGGCGCTCAGTTGGCGGCAGCTGGCCGGGCTTGGCGCCATGGGCGCCATTCGCATGGCCTTGATCTGGGGGGTAATTATTCTGGCGCTGCTGTTGCTGGTACAGCTGCTGGATCTGGAAAAGTATTTAACATAATATGCATTATCGAGCTTATAGATGGCAAAAAATAGCGATGCCCTGCTGTCGGTGTGTCGGGAATCGTGGCCATGGCTGAAATCCAATCCGCCAGCTATCGCCACGCTCCGGCATTGGCGCAGATCGAGCGCCTGATCACAATCATGCAGCGCCTGCGCGGCCCGGATGGCTGTGCCTGGGATCGCAGCCGGAGTTTTGCCGACATCGCGCCCTATACCATCGAAGAAGCCTATGAAGTCGCCGATGCAATTGCGCGGGCCGATATGGAAAATCTGGCTGAGGAACTGGGCGATCTGTTGCTGCAGGTGGTGTTCCACGCAGCGATTGCCACCGATGCCGGCCACTTCGATCTTGTCGATGTCGCACGCGGAATCTGCGACAAGCTGGAACGCCGCCATCCGCAGGTGTTTGGCGAACAGAACATTTCCGCCCCGGTGCCGGACTGGGATTCGATCAAGGCAGCGGAAAAGCCGAGCGATTCCGCCCTCGATAATATCCCGCTGGCACTGCCGGCATTGCTGCGGGCAGAAAAACTGTCCAGGCGTGCCGCCCGCACCGGCTTTGACTGGCCCGATGCCACCGGGCCGCTGGCCAAGATCCACGAAGAACTGGCGGAAGTCGCCAGTGCGCAAAGCGATGCAGAGCGGCAGGCCGAGGCCGGTGATCTGCTGTTCGCCGTGGTGAATTACCTGCGCAAGCTGAACATCGATGCGGAAGCGGCGCTGCGCGATGGCAATCGCAAATTCGAACGGCGTTTCCGCGCGATAGAGCGCACGGCCGGATTTGTCGAATTGCCCCTCGCGGCCAAGGAGCAGCTGTGGCAAGCCGAAAAACGAAAGCCTATAGTTGATGGAAGCGACGTTCCGCCGAACTGCTGAGGCGGACCTTGAGGACGATGTGGCCGCCCTCTTCTGTCTGTTCTATCACTTCGCCATTGCGGTAAAGCCAGGACAGACGTTTGCCATCGGAGGCATGCAGGCGGATTTCGTGCAAGGCGGAGGTGCCGCGAAGCTTGTCGGCAACAAGCCGCTTCAGACGGTCTATTCCTTCCCCGGTTTGGGCGGAAACAAGCACGACATCGGGATTGCGCGAACTGCGTTCCAGCGCGGCATCATGCGCCGCTGGATCAAGCAGGTCTGCCTTGTTGAGCGCCTCGATGATGGGCACCTGCCCCTCGCCTTCGCACACCCCCAATGAATCCAGCACTTGCTGCACATCGGCCGCCTGGGCCTCCGTTTCCGGATGCGACAGATCGCGCACATGGATCAGCAAATCCGCTTCGACGACTTCTTCGAGCGTGGCACGAAATGCCGCCACCAATTCGGTCGGCAGGTCGGATACGAAGCCAACCGTGTCCGACAGGATGACCTTGCGCTCCTGTTCGGAATAACCCGGCAGATGGATGGCCCGCATGGTGGGATCAAGTGTCGCGAACAGCACATCCCGCGCCATGACATCCGCACCAGTCAATCTGTTGAAAAGCGTGGATTTCCCGGCATTGGTGTAGCCCACGAGCGCGACTGTTGCCTGTTCCGCGCGCTGGCGGCGTTGGCGCTGCAACGCGCGTGTGCGCTGCACTGCGTGCAATTCCCGTTTCAGATGCGCGATCCGGTCGCGCAACAGGCGGCGGTCGGTTTCAATCTGGGTTTCGCCCGGGCCACCCAGAAATCCATAGCCGCCGCGCTGGCGTTCAAGGTGCGTCCAGCTGCGCACCAGTCGTCCGGCCTGATATTCGAGATGGGCAAGTTCCACCTGCAACCGCCCTTCCGCAGTGGCGGCCCGTTCGCCGAAAATTTCCAGAATGAGGCTGGTGCGGTCAATGACCTTGGCATCCAGCAGGCGTTCCAGATTCTGCTGCTGGACGGGTGAAATGACAGCATTGAAAATGACAAGCTCGGCCGATTTTTCCGCAACGATTGTGGCAAGATCCTGTGCCTGCCCTTTGCCGATCAGCGTGGCCGGCGAAGTCTTGCGCACCGTCAGCAGTTGCGCGTGGCAGACATCCAGCCGGATTGCTGCAGCGAGATTGACGATTTCCGCCAGCCGCGCCTCCGGAGAGCGGGAGACCGGCGATTTTCCATTCCGGCTTGGGAATTCCAAATGTACGACAATGGCTCTGGCACCAAAGCTGGTGCCATGCACGGGATCATGCACTGGATGGTGTCTCGGCGAGAGCAGGCGCTGGCTTCAATTGTCGTCTTCGGCGCCGCGGCTGCCCGTTTCGGCCGGCTCGAACAATTGCACCGGCGCCACCGGCATGATTGTCGAAATCGCGTGCTTGTAAACCAGCTGCGAATGCCCATCCCGGCGCAGCAGGACGGAAAAATTGTCGAACCAGGTGATGGCGCCCTGCAGTTTGACACCATTCACCAGAAACATGGTGACTGGCACCTTGCTTCGCCGCACGGCGTTCAAAAACACATCCTGCAGATTATTGGCTTTGTCGCTTGCTTTGGGGTTGCCGGTCATTTGCTGCCTTTTCTTTTATTTTGAACTGGCCGTCTTGTGCAGTGTCGCTGCCCTGCCCCCTCGACTCATATTGTGTCTCTGTATTCTGTAGGGAAGGCCCGAGCGTCAGACAACCTTCTTGATCCGCTTTTATTCCTCATCCTCGCTCTGACGGTGCTGGTTGATGCCCAGTGCCTTCAGTTTGCGGTGCAGCGCTGATCGCTCCATGCCGATGAAAGCGGCCGTGCGGCTGACATTGCCGGAAAAGCGCCGCACCTGCATTGTCAGATACTCCCGCTCAAACGCTTCCCGCGCCTCCTTCAAGGGCGTTGCCATGATCGAGCGGGTGGCGCTATCCGGCATCAGCTGCGCTGGCTCCGCAGTCACTTCCTGCGGCAGTTGCTCAAGGTTGATCCGGTCCGAGCCATTGGCCGGCGCCATGATCAGCATGCGTTCGACGATATTGCGTAACTGCCGGACATTGCCGGGCCAGTCATAGGCCTGCAATGCGACCAGTGCTTCCTCGCTCAGCCTGGGTGTCCGCATGCGGCGCTCTGTGGCGATGCGAGCGAGGAAATATTCCGCCAGATGCTGAATATCCTCGCGCCGCTCTGTCAGCGCCGGCAGACGCACCGGCACGACATTCAGACGGTAATACAGGTCTTCGCGAAAGCGGCCGGCGGCGATTTCCGCCATCAGATCGGTGGCCGTCGCCGACACAACCCGCACATCGACCTTGACGGAACGCGTGCCACCCACCCGCTGGAAGCTCTGGTCGGTCAGCACGCGCAGGATTTTTCCCTGTGTCGTCAGCGGCATGTCGGAAACTTCATCAATAAACAAGGTTCCGCCATCGGCTGATTCCAAAAGCCCGCGCCGCAGCAGTTCGCCGTCCTGCTCACGGCCGAATAATTCTTCTTCAACGCGCGCGGGCTCCATGCGGGCGGCGGCAACCACGACAAACGGCCGTTCCGATCGGGCCGACCAGCGGTGCAGCAGCCGGGCGGCGACCTCTTTGCCGGAACCGGCCGGGCCTTCAATCAGCACCCGGCTGCCAGTCGCGCCCACCCGTTTGATGGTCGCACGCACGGCATTGATGGCCTGGCTGGTCCCGGTCAGCTCATTTTCGAGACTGGTGAGGCTGCGCAGTTCATCGACTTCCCGGCGCAAGCGTTCGGTCTCAGTCGCGCGCGCAACAGCGGTCAGCAACTGGTCGATCTGAAACGGTTTTTCGATGAAATCCCAAGCGCCGCGTTTGATTGCCGTCACGGCGGTATCCAGAGTGCCATGCCCGGAAATGATGAGCACCGGCAAGGACGGATCCTGCTGCTTGACGACATCCAGCAATTCCAGCCCATCAAGCCGCGATCCCTGCAGCCAGATATCCAGAATCAGCAATGCCGGCCGCCGTTCCGCCAGCGCGGCAATGGTAGCGTCGCTGTCCGCGGCCGTGCGGGGCTGATAGCCTTCGTCTTCCAGCACCCCCGCAATCAGCGAGCGGATATCCAATTCATCGTCGACAACCAGAATATCGAGTGCCATTTCAACCGCCTGTCTGCTCTTCTTCAAGATTCGTCGGCAGCATGGAATTGGCCGCCAGACTGAATTTCATGCGTACGAACGCCCCGCCCTGTGCGCGATTGCCAATTTCCAGCGTGCCCTTGTGATCTTCAACGATCCGCTTGACGATCGCCAGCCCCAACCCCGTGCCGCGCTTGCGGGTGGTCACATAGGGCTCGAACAGCCGCTCCTGCAATTCAGGCGGGATTCCGACCCCGGTGTCGGTCACTTCGATGCACAGGAAATTGCCGACCTGGCGAATGTCCATGTCGACATGTGCATCCAGAATATCATCTGCAGCTGCAATGGATTCCGCGGCATTCTTGAGGAGATTGGTGAGCGCCTGACTGATCTGGCGCCGATCGCAGACAAAGGCCGGCAAGGGGCTGGCCGGCAAATGCAGGGAAAATCTCGCATCCGGCGATCCCACTTCCGCCAGAAACACGGCCTGGCGTGCAATTTCCGCCACGGGTTCAATCCGGAATACCGGCGTCGGCATGCGGGCAAAGGCGGAAAATTCATCCACCATGCGGCGCAGGTCACCGACCTGCCGGACGATGGTATCGGTCAGTTGTTCGAACACATCGCGGCCATCGTCGATCTTCGGCCCGAAACGCCGCTTCAACCGTTCGGCGGAAAGCACGATTGGCGTCAGCGGATTCTTGATTTCATGCGCGATGCGGCGCGCCACATCGGACCAGGCCGCCCGCCGCTGGTCCGCCAGTTGCTGGGTGATATCATCGAAGGTGACGATATAATTGCGTTCCCGGCCGGCGTCCGCCGTCAGCTGCACGGCCAGTGTCTGCGTTTCCGCAGCTCCCTGATTCTGCAAGCGACTGCGGCTGATCTCGCTGGCAACGACACCCTCCTCCCGCGCGGTCTTGACCAGTTCGGCAAATTCCGGCGCGGCTTCTGCAATCCGCCGCCCCGCCAGCCCTTGCGGACCGCAATCCAGCAACATTTCCGCCCGTGCATTGGCGAGCGTGATGATACCATCCTCATTCACCGACAGTACGCCGGCGGACACGCCCGAAAGCACTGCTTCGGTGAAACGACGGCGGTTTTCCGACTGTGCATTGGCATCCATCAGAGCGTGTTGCTGCGCTTTCAATTGCGCCGTCATGCGGTTGAAACTGCGCGCCAATGCACCGATTTCGTCGCCCGAACGTTTCAAATTGACATGCGCATCGAGATCCCCCTCGCCCACCCGCTCGGCCGCTTCCGACAGTTTGCCGATCGGTTCGACGATGCCGGTGGCCAGCAGAATGGCGAACCACACCGCCAGCGCCACGATCAGCAAGGACATGATCATCAGAATCAGGTTGAAGCGCCATTGCAGCACTCGGGAACGTTCGGTCAGCGCCTTGTATTCGCTGAGCGCCTGCTGCGTGCGCGCGACCTGCTGCAATACCCGCGGTTCGACCTTGCGGCTGGTGTAGACGAACACCGGCACTGGCGCATCCAGGCGGACAACCGCCTCGATGCGGTCGCGAGCGGAGGCGGTGACACGGGCATCGCCCAAGCCGATTCCGCCGGTGTCCAGCACAGAGAGCCGCGCCGGCAATGTCGCGCTTTCCGGACTGACTGCGGCAATCACCCGCGAGCCATTCGCTTCGGGACGAAATACCGCTGCTTCGGACAGATTGCGGGCTGCGACCTGAAACGCCAGCCCTTCCTGAAAACTGGGGGAATCCTCGCCGAAATCCGCGCGATAGTCGGAAATATCGCGGCCCATGGCAACGATATCATCAAGCAGCCGGGACTTGTTTTCCTCGACATAGGCCTGCGCCACCTGATCGGCATTATCGAGCACGGTCTGTGCCCGGTCGGAAAACCAGAATTGCACGCCGAACTGGAACAGCAATGCCGCGAAAATCACCACCAGCAGTGTCGGCAAGGCAGCCAGTGCTGCAAACAGCGCCACCAGACGCACATGCAATTGCGCCCCTGCCCGGCCGGCGCGGCGATTGGCGATCAGCAATGCAATGCGCCGGCCAATCAGGAACAGCAGCGTCAGCAAGGGCAGCAGATTGACTACCAGCAGAACTGCCACCAGCGTCGGCGAAAGCCCTTCCGCCGGCGCCCGCCGCCCGGTCAGAAACACATAGGATGTCAGGCCGACAATCAGGGCAATGGCGGCGACCGCGATTTCCAGCCCGGCGGATTGTCCGGGCGTAGAGGCCCAACGCCGGAAACGCCGCCGCAGCAACCGAATGCGCAGGCTGGACTGATGCCAGAGAGTTCCATCCGATGCCATCATGACTGGAACCGAATTAGCACGGCTGCGTTGCAAACGGAACACATATCGGCACGGCTCTGGTGCCAACAGATCTCACTCGGAGATCACTGAAAAAGCCGGGGTACCCCTCAGGCAGCGCTGGCCAGTTCCGCGGTTGCGGGGTCGGATTGCAGCTGGATCTGTTTGCGGTAGAATTCGCGCAATTCATCCATCACCTTGTCCGCATCAGATATCTTGTTGACGTAATTGCGGAACTCGGCTGAACCGTGCAGCCCTTTGGTGTACCAGCCCAGATGCTTGCGCGCGATTGGCACGCCATGGGCGCGGCCATACAGGCCCAGCATGGCCTCGTAATGTTCCAGCACCAGATCCAGTTGTTCGGCCAGTGAAGGCGTTTCCGGCACGGCGTCACCAGCCAGATCGGCCATCACCTGCGCCAGCAGCCAGGGTTTGCCATAGGCGCCGCGCCCGATCATCACGCCATCGGCGCCGGATTGGCGCAAGGCTGCGCGGGCGTCGGCACGCGAACAAATGTCACCATTCACGATCACCGGCAATCGCACCGCCCGTTTGACGCGCGCGACAAAGGCCCAATCCGCCGTGCCGGAATACATCTGGTTACGGGTGCGCCCATGCACCGTGATCATCTGCACGCCCAGATCTTCGGCAATGCGCGCCAGTTCCGGCGCATTCAGACAATCATGCGACCAGCCCATGCGCATTTTCAAAGTGACGGGCACGGACACGGCTTTGACTGTGGCTTCAATCAGTTCCGATGCAAGCTTCAGATCTTTCATCAGGTGCGAACCGGCATGACCCTTCACCACCTTCTTGACCGGGCAACCCATGTTGATGTCGATGATGGCAGCGCCGCGCTGCTCGTTCAGCCGGGCGGCATCGGCCATCACATCCGCTTCCCGCCCCGACAGCTGCATCGAAACCGGATTTTCGCTCGGGTCCCAATCGGCTTTCTGCAGCGATTGCCGGGTTTCCCGCACCATGGCTTCGGATGCGATCATTTCAGTGACGGTCAGCCCGGCGCCAAAGCGTTTGACAAGAGTCCGGAACGGCCGGTCCGAAACGCCGGTCATCGGCGCCAGCAGCACAGGCGATTGGATGGTCAATGGTCCGATCCGGATCGGTGGAAGGTTTTGCATGGTCACATCGGTTTCTTTGGCAGCAACGGCCTGCATCCACTAGGGGAGCGCCCTCTTTTCGGCAAGAGCGGGAGCGCCTATGCAGCAGCCATGGTGGAGCGCAATCGACATAAGCCGCGGGTGGCGGCGCTGGTGGTCGCAGCCGGCAAAGGCGTGCGCGCCGGTGGTGGTGTGCCCAAGCAATATCGCCTGCTGGCCGGCCGGCCGCTGTTGCGCTGGTCGGTGGAGGCATTGTGTAAGCACCCGGATGTCGATCTGGTTCAGATAGTTGTCGCCGAAGGTGAAACCGTTCGCGCAACGAAAATCCTGCACGGCCTGCCCGTCGCCATTAGCACCGGCGGGGCAACACGACAGCAATCCGTGCATCATGGCTTGCAGGCGCTGATGCAACACGCCCCGGAGCATGTGCTGGTGCATGATGCGGCGCGGCCATTGCTTTCGGCGGAATTGATTGCGCGCGTCTGCGCCGCCCTTGCCGATGAAGTTGCCGTCTGCCCCGCCCTGCCCGTTGCCGACAGCCTGCGATGCGGCGACAGCCATATCCAAGGCGAAGTTCCCCGCGACGGGCTGTGGCGCGCGCAAACACCGCAAGGCTTTGATTTCCGCTTGCTGCTGGCCGCGCATGCGAACGCGGCCGCGGGCGCAACCGATGATTGCGAAGTGATGCGCCGCGCTGGTCATCCGGTTCGGCTGATTGCC
>CAZIAA010000047.1:0-8929 GCA_964537365.1 uncultured Sandaracinobacter sp. | reverse complement strand
TTTTCCACCAGCACGAAGCCACGGTCCAGCACGGCTTCGGGCGACAGGCTCCAGGCCAGCCGGAATTCGGCCTGCAAGGCGGCGCGCGCCGCCTGCACCCGCGCCTGCAGCAGATGCGGATTGGGCGTCACGCGCGGCGACATCAGCCGCGCACGCTGTTGCTGCAGGCAATTGCGCGCCGCCTGAGGCAGCCGCTCTGTCAAAGCCGCCAGCCGCTGCGCCGGCAAGGCCGCCAGCGCCGCCGGGCGCGGCAGGCGGTCGGTCGCCGCCGCCAGACGCAGGCGCAGGATGCGCACATTGCCAGACAGCGCCCGCGGCAGCCGGTCGCTGGCGTCATCCAGCCGCTGCCGGGCAATCCCCGCCAATGTCGCCGGCTGCGGCAGCCGCTTGAGCAGCGCCGCCAGCCGCTCGGCGCGATACTGCCGCTGCTGCCGTTCGGCCCGGCGCGCGCGCAGCAGCAATGCATCCAGATGGTCGCGCAACTCCGCCCGCACCGGAACCGCCACTTCGGCCGCAGCCGTCGGCGTCGGCGCGCGCAGGCTGGAAGCATGATCGATCAGCGTGGTGTCGGTTTCATGGCCGACTGCGGAAATCAGCGGAATGGCGCTTTCCGCCGCCGCGCGCACCACCGCTTCCTCGTTGAAGGCCATCAAATCCTCGACCGAGCCGCCGCCGCGCGCCACAATGAGCAAATCCGGTCGCTGCTCTGGCGGCAGATGGTTGAAGCCGCGAATCGCCTGGGCGATTTTTTCCGCGGCGCCATCGCCCTGCACCGGCACCGGCCACAAAGTGACCCGGCGCGGAAACCGATCGGCCAGCCGGTGCAGGATGTCGCGAATGACGGCGCCATGCGGCGATGTGACAACGCCGATATGGTTGGGCAGGAATGGCTTCTGCGGCTTCATCGCACGATCGAACAGCCCTTCCGCCTGCAGCCGTTGACGGCGTTCCTCGATCTGTTTCAGCAGCGCACCGATACCCGCCACTTCCATGCGCTCGACCAGCAGCTGAAAGCGGGAGGATTTCGGATAGGCGGAAATCTTGCCGGTCGCGATGACTTCCAGCCCGTCTTCCGGGCGAAAATTCAAATGCCGCAGGCTGGTTTTCCACATGATCGCCGACAGCGTCGCATCGCTGTCCTTCAGGTCGAACCAGGCATGGCCGGAGGCATAGACCTTGAAGCCGGAAATCTCGCCGCGCACGCGCACCAGCGGAAAGCGATCCTGCAAGGTGCGGCGCACCGAATTGGCGATTTCGGAAACGGAATATTCCGGAATATTGGCGACGCTGGATTCCATGCCCGACTGCCATAATACGGTGCTGGCGCAACTTCAAATCCGACAGGCTTCCAATCCGCGCGCCAAGCCCCTATCGGCGCAGGCCATGGCAATCGATATTCTGCTTCTGGGGTCGGGCGGCCGTGAACATGCGCTGGCGCTTCGGCTGGCGCAGTCCGCCATTTGCGCAACGCTTTATGCCAGCCCCGGCAACCCCGGCATTGCCGAAGTGGCGGTTTTGGTGCCCGACCTGCCCGCCGAAGACGGCGCGGCCGTCACCCGCTGGGCGAAAGCGCATGGCATCGGCCTCGTCGTCATCGGCCCGGAAGCACCATTGGCCGCTGGCGTCGCCGACCATCTGCGCGCCGCCGGCATTGCCGTATTCGGCCCCGATGCCGCTGCCGCCCGGCTCGAAGCGTCCAAAGCCTTCACCAAGGCGCTGTGCGACGAAGCCGGCATTCCAACCGCGCGCTATCGCCATTTCACCGCGCTCGAACCAGCGCTCGCCTGGGTCGACAGCCAGCCTCTGCCCATTGTCGTCAAGGCCGACGGGCTGGCCGCCGGCAAGGGCGTGACCGTCGCGCAGACCCGCGCGGACGCCCATGCCGCCCTGCGCCAATTATTTGCGGACGCTCATGCGGAAGTCGTGATCGAGGAATGCCTGCAAGGCGAGGAAGTCAGCTTTTTCGTGCTGTCGGATGGGGAAACGGCGCTGCCGCTGCTGGCGGCGCAGGACCATAAGCAGGTGGGCGAGGGCGACACCGGCGCCAACACCGGCGGCATGGGCGCCTATGCCCCGGCCAGCATCTTCACCGCCGATCTGCAACAGCGCAGCATGGCGGAGATCGTCGAACCAACGCTGGCCGCCATGCGCGCGCGCGGCACGCCCTTTGTCGGCGTGCTGTTCTGCGGCCTGATGCTGACCGCCGCTGGCCCGAAGCTGATCGAATATAACGTCCGCTTTGGCGACCCGGAATGTCAGGTGCTGATGGCGCTGCTGGAAAGCGATCCGGCCGAGCTGCTGCTGGCCACCGCCACCGGGCGGCTGCGCGATCTGTCGGCGCGCTGGCGGCCGGGCTTTGCCGCCGTGGTGGTGATGGCCGCCAAAGGCTATCCGCAGACCCCGGCGAAAGGCGGCGCGATTTCCGGTCTCGGCGATGCCGGGCAACTGGGCGCGACCATTTTGCACGCCGGCACCGCGCGCAATGCACAGGGCCAGCTGATTGCCCATGGCGGCCGCGTGCTCGGCATTGTCGGCACTGGCGAAAGCGTTGCGCAAGCAACCGCGCTTGCCTATGCAGCTATTGACAGAATCCGCTTTGCGGACGGCTTTTGTCGACGCGACATTGGCTGGCGTGAAATTGCCCGGGAACGGGCTGCAGACTAACCGCCGCTGGACAAGCGGGAATGATATTAGAGGAGAGTGGAGCGATGGAAAGCCGTCAGGAAATATTCAGCGGTACGTCTGATGTCCGCGAAGGCGCGGAATTCGACGAAGCAGCGCTGGAACGCTGGATGCGCGACAATGTCCGCGATTTTGCCGGACCACTGGAAGTCCGCCAGTTCAAGGGCGGGCAGTCCAACCCGACCTACAAGCTGATCACGCCGAAACGCAGCTATGTGATGCGCCGCAAGCCGCCCGGCCAGCTGATCAAATCCGCCCATGCCGTGGATCGCGAATACAGAGTCATCACCGCCCTGTTCGCCCAGGGCTTTCCGGTGCCGGAAACCTTCGGCCTGTGCGTCGACGAAGCTGTCATCGGCACCTGGTTCTATGTCATGGATTGCGTCGACGGGCGCATCATCTGGGATGGCCGCTTCCCCGATGTGCCGACATCCGAACGCCGCGATTACTTCTGGGCCATGAACGACACCATGGCGAAACTGCATTCCTTCGATCCGGAAAAAATCGGGCTGGGCGATTTCGGCCGGCCGGGCAATTATTTCGAACGCCAGATCCGGCGCTGGTCGAAGCAGTATATGGAAGACACCGACGCCGGCCGCTTCGCGGAAATGGACCGGCTGGTGGAATGGCTGCCGGGCAATATCCCGCCCGGCGATGAAAGCACCATCGTTCATGGCGATTATCGCTGCGACAACATGATCTTCCACCCCACCGAACCAAAAGTTCTGGCGGTTCTCGACTGGGAATTGTCGACGCTCGGGCACCCGCTGGCGGATTTTTCCTACCATCTGATGATGTACCACATGACCAGCGCTGGAACGGAAGGCCTGTCGTCGGTCAATTTCGCCGAAATGAACATCCCGACCGAAGGCGAATATATCGAACATTATTGCGCGACCGTCGGGCGCGATCCGGCCGAAGTCACCCGCAACATGAATTTCTACCTTGCCTACAACCTGTTCCGGCTGACCGCCATTCTGCACGGCATCCGCGGCCGGGTCATTCGCGGCACCGCCAGCAATGCCCATGCCCGCGAATCCTCGGAAAACGTCGGGCCGATGGCAAAAATGGCCTGGGCCCAGGCGGTGAAGGCCGGCGCTTCCTGAAGCGCGGGCTTCAGGCCGCAAAGCAGAGCATAAAAAGGCCGTGACCGGAGATACCGGTCACGGCCTTTGTCACGACAGCAAGCCGCTCAGCTATCGATGCGGATGCTGATGGGGCCGTCCAGTCCCTGCGCCTGACAATATGACTGACTAAGCGTTGCCGCACGCGCATCGTCCAGATGCGCCGTGGTGTCATTGCCGCGCACGCTCCAGCCCGGCGGCGTGGCTCCGCCGCCGCTCGCAACAATGATCCCCGAGGTCCGGTTGCCCGTCACGACGACGCCCTGATCGGCTGCGCTCAGGATGATCCCGGCTTTCCGCCCTAGGGCGAAATTATTCTCCAGCCGGACCTCACGGGTATTCTTGCCCCAGCTGTAGATGCCGGCCCGATCCTCGGGCGTGGACACGAAGATGTTGTGGCGGATTTGCAGATTGGCCACGGGCCCGCTGGCGCCATTGCCGTGGAAGGTCAGCGGCCGGCTGGAATTGAACACGCAATTGCCAATGACCGTCACATTGCGGTGGCCAAGGTAATAGCTCATGGCATTGCCATGCACGCCCAGGATTTCCGAAATGATATTGCCGCGCACGACTGCATTCTGGACGCTGGGCAGATAGATTCCCGTCCGCCCCACCCGGCGCACCGAATTGCCCTCCACCACGAGGTCGGTGACTGAACCGCCAAAGCGCATGCCGGAGCCGTCTTCGATATTCTCGACGACATTGCCGCGCACCACCAGCCCCGAGACCCGGTCGAGCTGGATGGCGCCATAGCCGCTGAGCATGGCAAAATTGCGGATGGCATTGCCTTCAAAGCGGATGTTGCTGGACTGCTTGCTGCCATAATTGGCCAGAACGACGGCTTCCCGGGTACTGCCGGGCGTCGACGTGCCGCGAATGAAGTGAATGCCATGGATGACGATATTGGACTGGCTGCCCAGATTGAATCCGCTGCGGCCGGTGCCGACGAAATATTTGCCGCCCCCGGTTCTGGGCCAGACCACCGCCTGGCCGGCGCCAAGACGCGCATAAAGTCCAGGCGCGGTAACCGACCTGACGGCGCCCACGACCGCGGCCCGGCCACTGCGGTCGGTATAGGGTTTCACGCCATCCGGGTCGAACAGAATGGTATTGCCGGTAATGCCATGAATGGCGCGTTCCACCACCCGATTGCCCTGCACCCAGATGGCAAGGCGTGCGCCCGGTTCATTGCGCGCCACTGCGGCAAGCGTGGCGTTCGTCAGCCGACCGGAGGCCAGCTGGCTCGCCTGCGACAGCGGGACGGACAGGAATTCCGACAGATTCTTGTTCCAGAACGCATCCGCCTTTGCCGGCGTCATTGCTTCGAACAGCGGCCCCTGTTCGTCATGCACCTTCGCATTTCCGGATTGCGGCTCCGCATAGCGCACGAGCCAGAGATTGCGCCATGCCGCCGCACCGCCACAAGCTGACTGACTGGGGCATTTCGCTGCCGAAGTCACTGGATCGGCGCCATCCCAGATGGCATGCCCGCTGCCATAGCCAGTGCCGGTGTAGATGATCGGCGCGGATGCTGTTCCGCTCTGCTTCAAGGTGAACGCGCCGCGGTAATGCACGCCGCCTTTCAGGCGCACGGTGTCGCCCGGCTTCAACGCCATGCTGGCCGATTTGCCCGTTGCCGCCGTGTCGCCCGGCGCATGTTTCCAGGGGCTGGACGTCGATGTGCCGGCATTGCTGTCACGGCCATTGTCATAATCGACATAGAATGTGCGACCGCTGCCGCCGATGACGGCATCCGGTTTGGCAATGGCAATGGAATAGCCACCCGCCGCTGGCGGCGTGGCGGCGCCGGCATCCGCCTCGGGTTCGGGTTCCGGATCCGCCGCCACGGGCGCGGGCGGGCGCTGTGAACCCGGCCGCATCGGGGCCGCTGCACCCTCGTCGACAACGGGCAGAAACTCGTCCACATCCTCGTCCGGCGTATCGAAATGGATGCGCGAATCTTCCCCGGCGTCCGCGCCGCCGCCATCCGCGCCAATCACCAGCGCCAGCGGCCGCTGCGAACCCGGCAGCATGATGCCGGCAATGGCGCCAGCCGCCATGACCAGCAGCCCACCGGCCAGAACGCCACCAGAGACACCGCCGCGCAGGCCGCGAAAACCGCGCTTCCGGCCCCGTGCGCGGAATGCGCGGGCTCCATCGGATGTCGGGGTGGGGCAATCCGGTTGCGGCATGCCATGATCATGTGAATCGTCGGATTTCCGGGTAGTCAAAGCTTCATTCCCTCTCTGCTTTCCTCTGTTCGAACGCAGCCGACAACAGGCGCAGGCCATGGCGCGCAACAATGCCCGCCACTGGCGCCACGCCAGGCAGTCAGCGATATTTTGTCAGTGAATGTGTAACAATATTTAACAGGGTTAATATTGGCGTTTGGGCCAGACCGACATACCAATCACAAACGGCTCACCGCCGTTTTGCATCACTCGGGCGTGTTTTTGAAACGCGCCGGGCGCCAATTTCCCCTTCGATGACCGGCCCGTCCGGATCCGGCCGCCCCAGTCCGGAGGAATCCAGAGGGACGGGCACGGCCTGACGCAACAGCCAGCCAACCACGCCGATCGCCGCCGCCCCCAGCAGCCAGATGAAAACCACCAGCCACTGCGCCACGCCGCCGGCGGCGGCCAGCCCGTCCGCCAGCCACTGCGTCGTGCCCGGTTCCAGATCGAGCCAGCGGGTGACATGCACGACAACCGAACTGCCCGCGCCCGCCAGTGCATAGAGCAGCCAGGCAATGCCGCTCCACAACAGCAGGGCAATGCCCAGCAGGATGACAGCCAGCCGGGTCATTCCGGCAGCCGCGACACCAGCAACCGGTCGATCTTGCGTCCATCCATGGCTCTCACCTCGAAATAATAGCCGCCGGCACTGAAACTCTCGCCAGTCTGCGGGATATGCTCCAGCGCGGCCAGGGCAAACCCCGCCACGGTCTGGAAATCGCGTTCCTCCGGCAGGGCGAAGCCCAGCCGCTCGGCGAGTTCATCGGCAGCGAGACTGCCCGACACCAGCCAGCTGCCATCGGTTTGTTCCACGATTGCCGGCTCATGGCCGGCGTCCATATCCGAGCGAAACTCGCCGGCAATCGCGCTCAGCAGATCGGCCGGTGTCACCACACCTTCGAAATGGCCATATTCGTCGATCACGACAGCAATCGGCACATCGGCTTCGCGCAGCACCGTCAGCGCCACGGTCGAATCCGCCACATCGGGAATGATCGGTGCATGGCGGATGATCTTCGCCAGTTTCAGCGACTGGCCATCCAGCAGCGCTGCCAGCGCGTCGCGCGCCTGCACCACGCCGACAATGCGGTCGATCGAACCATCACCGACAATCAGGCGGGTGTGCGGCGTGGTCATCAGCTGACGGCGGACCTCGGCCTCGGGTGCGGCGATATTCAGCCACTCCACATCGCGGCGCGGTGTCATCAACCCGCGCACCTGACGATCGGCAAAGCGCAATATGCCGGCAATCAGTTCGCGTTCCTCGCCTTCGATGATGCCGGATTCCTCGGCCTCCAGAACCACATGGCGCAGCTCTTCCTCGGTCACGCCGCTCGGGCGGTCGCGGTTCATCCGCAGCAGCCGGAAAATGCCGGCGGTCGAGGCATCGAGAAAGGACACCACCGGCCCGATCAGCCGGGTGAACCAGACCATGACCGGGGCAATGGCGACCGCGATGCGCTCCGGCGCGCGCAACGACAATTGTTTCGGCACCAGTTCGCCGATCACCAGCGACAGATAGCTGACCGCGATGACGACGAGGGCAAAACCAAGCCCGTCGGCGGTCGCCGCCGGCACCCCCAGGCCCTGCAGCACGGCCGAGGTCGGCGCTGCCAGACTGGCGCCGGAAAATGCGCCATTGGCAATTCCGGCCAGCGTGACGCCAATCTGCACCGCTGACAGAAACCGCCCCGGTTCCGCCTGCAGATCGAGCGCCGCGGACGCCCCGCGCACCTGCGCTTGCCGCATTGCAATCAGCCGCGCCCTGCGGGCGGAAACAATTGCCAGCTCGGCGGCTGCAAAAAAACCATTCAGCGCGATCAGCGCCAGAATGACCGCGAGGTCGCCCCAGGGTATGCCCATGATTCTGCATGCTATGCCGGCAAGGGCGACATGGCTCAAGTATCGAAAATGATTTTTCGCCCGAACCGGGGCCTTTGCCTTTGCGCTTCGGCGTATTAAGCAGGAGTTCAACCCGGCTGGCGACAAATATGAACGAATGCAGATCCAACCGTTCGCAGGCTTAACCAGCACACAAGAAAACAGGAGAACAGGCCATGTCAGTTAGTCAGAGGGCAGACCATCACAGGATGGCAAAATCGAAATTCATGCTGGCCGGGGCGCTGGCGGCACTGCTGCTGGCCAGCGGCTGCACCACCGATCCGGTCACCGGACAGAAGAAACTGTCGTCGACAGGCGTCGGCGCGATTGCCGGCGCGGCCGGCGGCACGCTGCTCGGCGCCCTGCTCGGCGGCAATACCGGCGCGCTCATCGGTGCGGGCGTCGGCACCATCGCCGGGGCCGGCATCGGCACTTACATGGACCGGCAGGAACGCGATCTGCGTCAGGCCACCGAAGGCACCGACATCAATGTGCAGCGCGATGGCGATGAAATCCAGCTGACCTTCCCCGACACCATCACCTTCGACTTCAATTCCGCCATCGTCCGGCCGGAAATGCGCACCCAGCTGCAGGAAGTCGCGCGCATCCTCAACCAGTATCCGTCGACCGTACTCGGCGTCTATGGCCATACCGACAATGTCGGCACCGCCGAAGTCAACCAGCGCCTGTCCGAACAGCGCGCCCAGTCCGTGGCCGGCACGCTCGAATCCTTCGGCGTCAGCCGCGCCCGCATGCAGGCGCGCGGCTTTGGCTATACCCAGCCGATCGCTTCCAATGATACCGATTACGGCCGGGCGCAAAACCGCCGCGTCGAACTGCGCGTCATTCCGGTCAGCCAGGAACAGGTGCAGCCCTACCGCTGACGGCACCCGGCACAGCCTTTGATCCGGCTGGTTTCAGAATATCGAAGCCAGCCGGACATGCCCGTGCATCTCAGCCGCGCAATTCGCCGCCAAGTTTCGCCGCCGCGGCCACCACTTTCCGGCT
>CAZIAA010000046.1:0-8993 GCA_964537365.1 uncultured Sandaracinobacter sp. | reverse complement strand
AGCAGATTGTCGGAAATGATGCGCAGCTGGATCTCCGATGTGCCTTCGAAAATCCTGGTGAGACGCGCATCGCGCCAGTAGCGCTCCACGGCATGAAGTCTGGTATAGCCAGCGCCGCCCAGTATCTGCAGCGCTTCGCTGGTTACCCGCTCGGACATTTCCGATGCCAGATATTTCACCATCGAGGCCTCGGTGTCGCAGCGCCCGCCGCTGTCGATCTGGTCGCAGACGTGATACATCAGCTGTCGGCAAGCCTCGATTTCAGCGGCCATTTTCGCCAGTTTGAAGCGCACGCTCTGGAATTCGGCAATGGGGCGCCCGAACTGTTCGCGCTGTTTGGCATAGGCAAGCGCATCCTCCAGGGCGCCGCGCGCCAGGCCGATGGAGCGCGCCGCAGTGTGGGCGCGGGCACGTTCGAGACCGCGCGCAATCATGTAGAAGGCCTTGCCCTCCGCGCCCAGAAGGGCTGAAGCAGGAACACGGGCTTCGTCAAATGCCAGTTCCCAGGTTTTCCAGCCGAAATAGCCGATCTTGGGGATGGGTGAGCCTTTGACACCGGCCGGCAGCTGCCCGCGCGGTTTTTCAAGGATAAAGGCCGAGAGTCCGAGATGCCGGCGCTTCGGGTCGGGCGGCCGGCTGGTGCGGGCGATGACGGTAATGAAATCGGCGCCGTCGGCGAAAGTGCACCAGTATTTGGCGCCGGTGATCAGATAATCATCACCATCGCGCACCGCGCGCGTGCTGATATTGGCGACGTCGCTGCCAGCATTGGGCTCCGACATGGCGAAGGCGCCCAGATATTCGCCGCGCGCCACGCGTGCGAGCGTGCGGGCGCGGCGCTCTTCGTCCATTTCCTCCATGCCGATCATGCCGTTGCCGCGGGCAAGAAGGCTGGCAACACTCATCCAGGCACGCGCCAGTTCCTCGGCAACGAGGCAGTATTCGAAGGCGCCAAGCCCGAGGCCGCCATATTTTTCCGGGATGGTGATGGCAAAGAAACCGAGATCCGCCATTTTGCGCATGAGGGCGTCCGGAATGATGCCTTCGACCGGATCCAGCTCATTGGCAACCGGCAGCACCTCATTCATGGCGAAGTCGCGGGCGCTTTCCTGGATCATCCGGCGCTCGTCCGTCATCCACCCCATCCGCCACTCTCCTCCTGTTATGCATGCTGACGCAGTTGCGCTTTGCCTTCGAGCTTATGCCGAAGCGGAAGCAAGCACCATCTGACTGCAAGCACAATTACAACTGTAATGATGATCGGGCGCAGACTCGACTTTCGATCAGCCGGAGATGAAAACCGAAGGAGATCGCTTCGCGGGAGAGTAATCATGAGTGAGACCGAAGTGCTGGATGCACTCAACGCCGATCCGTCGGTTGTCAGGCGCATTCGTTTTGCCAACTGTGTTTTTGCAATCCAGGCTGGCGACAATGGCTGGCGCATGGCGCTTCAGGATGGCCGTGTCGCCCGGATTGCCGGCGATACGCCGGCCGACGTCACGATTCGAATCACGGCAGAAGCCTGGGAAGCCTTCCGCCAGCCAGTGCCCCCGTCGGGCTGCCATGACATCTATGCCATGGCGGAATCGGGGCGGGCAACTATTGCCGGCGACCCGCTCAAGCTCTTTCTCTATTCCTGGGTGCTGCGGGATATCCTGCAGCAATTGGCCACAGGGAGGATGTACGGATGACTCTGCAAGCCCCGGCATTCGAGCCGGCCATCGGCCGCTATCTCAATGTCGATGTTCGCGGCCGCGCCTGCCGCATCTATATCGAGCAGGCGGGCGAAGGTGTGCCACTTCTCTGCCTGCACACGGCCGGTGCCGACAGCCGGCAGTTTCGCGCCCTCCTGAACAACGAAGAACTGTTGTCCGCCTATCGCGTGACCACCTTCGACATGCCCTGGCACGGCAAATCCTCGCCGCCCGAAGGCTGGGAACGCGAAGATTACATGCTGACGACCAACCTCTACATGGATACCGTGCTTGCAGTCATGGACGCGCTTGGTCTCGATCGCCCGATCGTCATGGGCTGTTCGATCGGCGGGCGCGCCGTCCTGCATCTGGCGCTTCGCCATGGCGCGCGCTTTCGCGCCGCCATCGGCCTGCAGTCCGGATTGAATGCCGAAAGCAAATTCGATAGCCAGTTCGCGGATACCGGCATCATGAATCGCACCGAAGCCCATGGCGGTGAAATGTGCGGAATGCTGATTGCCGGCCTCATCGGCCCGGAAGCCCCGCACAAGGATCGCTGGGAAACCGTCTGGCACTATATGCAGGGCGGACCGGGGGTCTTTGCCGGCGATCTGCATTATTATTTCGACGATGGCGATTTGCGCAACGGTCTCGCCACCGGCATCGACACCAGTGTCTGTCCGCTCTATCTGCTGAGTGGCGAATATGACTATTCGGCGCCACCTTCTGCCGCCGAGGAAGTCGCGCGCCAGGTGCCGGGGGCGGTGTTCCAGTTGATGCGAGGGCTCGGGCATTTTCCGATGAGCGAGGACCCGCAGCGTTTCCTTGGCTATCTCAATCCGGTGCTGGCCGAGATCCGCGCGAAAGGCGCCTAGGGAAGGTAGCGCCTCAAAGTTCCCAGGTCCGTCTCAGGGCTCGTCGTCCGGACGGATGGTGTCGCGGGTGCTCACGCCCTGTTCCGGGAGTGTGAGCACCTGCATTCGTTCGCGCGCATGCCGGAGCGCCGCAATGCTCGCTGCATGCTTTGCTTCGTGACGCGTGAGCGGAATGCCGACGCCGAGCGACATCGGCGTCAGGCTGGGCGGGCCGGGGACGGCCACTGCATAGGCGCCGAATTCGGGTGTGATGTCGCCGCGTGTCTGGGCATAGCCATCGGCGCGGATGCGGGCGATGATTGCCAGAAAGTCGGAAGCGCCAATGCGCAGGCGATCCTCGCTTGCCTCGGCGTTGCAGCGATGCACCCAGCGCTGGATTTCCGCGTCGGTTTTCAGGGACAGCAGTGTACGGCCGACCGCACACATGGTCAGCAGCCGGAACTGCCCGGATTCGGCCCGCATGCTGCGCGGATTGCGGTGCAGGCTGGTGATGACATATTGTGCGAAGGCGCCATTCTGGATGCCCAGAAAAACCGTCTCCTGGATCTCGTGCTGCAGATCCGAGAGGATCGTCGTGAGCGAACCCGCCGGATCGAATTCGCGATTGATCCAGCTGCCCAGCAGAGCAACGCGAATGGTCGGCGCATAGGTGCGTTCATGGGCATCATAGGTGAGGTAACCAAGCTCGCGCAGATTGGCGAGCAACATGCTCGCGCTCGCCTGCGGCATACCCAGTTCGGACACGACACGCCCGACCGTCAGCGGCCGCTGACGGCGCGAGAACAGCTCGAACAGCGCAAGCACACGCTCAGCCGACTTGACGGCACGCATAACGCATAACCCATTCCTACATACCGTACAGTTCCGCCTTGCGCAGTGTATTGCGCGTCAGGCGCATGACGGCAACGTCGATCATCACCCCATCCACCTGCACGGCGCCGAGACCGGCAGCTTCGGCATCGCGATAGGCACTCTCCATTTTGCGTGCGCGCTCGACTTCTTCCAGTGTCGGACTGAAGATTTCGAGGGCCGGCGCAATCTGCGCGGGATGAATGGCCCATTTACCAACCATGCCCAGGGCCTTGGCGCGTTCGGATTCGCGCATGAACCCTTCCTCATCGCGGAAATTCGCATAGGGACCGTCAACGGCATCGATCCCTGCTGCGCGCGCGGCCATGGTGATTCGAAAGCGCGCATAATGAAAGATATCGCCCGGATATCCATCGGTCGAACCGATGTTTTTCGTTTCGATTCCCTGCGATCCCGAATAATCGCCCATGCCGAAAATCAGCGCTTCCATGCGGTCCGAACAATGCGCAATCTCTTCGACATTCTGCAGCGCCTGAACCTCTTCTATCAGCACTTCGATACCAATCTTCCGCTCCAGCGACAGCTTCTGTTCAAGCTGTTTCAGAAGCCGGTCGACGAAGATCACATCGGCTGCACTATAGGGTTTTGTCAGCATGATCGTATCCAGATTTTTTCCGGCGCCTTCGACGACCTCGATGATGTCGCCGTGACACCATTGCGTCGTGACATCATTGACGCGCACGCAGCGGGTCTTGCTGCCCCAGTCGAAATTGTTGAGCGCATGCACGATCTTCTGCCGCGCCGCGACCTTTTCGGAAGGGGCGACTGCATCTTCCAGATCGCAAAAGACATGGTCCGCAGCAGATGCCGCACCCTTGGCGAGCATTTTCTCGCTGCTGCCCGGAACCGAAAGCTGTGAACGGCGGGCACGTGCAGGCTGTGTCATTGGGAATCCCTTTCATCCATCGAAAATTCGCCGGCTTCACGACGTGCAATCAGCTCGTCGATTTCGGTTGCAGTCAGGCCGGCATCGAGAAGCCGGGCGCGCGTGTGTTCGCCCAGAAATGGCGCGCGCCGGCGCACCGCACCCGGAGTCGCGGTCATTTTCACCGGCACGCCGGCAATGCCGGCATCCGGATGTCCGGGCTCGCTGACCGGCACGATCATTTCCCGCGCCGCAAAATGCGGAGACGCCACAATCTCGGCAATGTTCATGACCGGCCCAAAGGGGATACGCCCGCCCAGCCGTTCGGCAAGCTCTGCCTTGCTGAAACGGCGCGTCACCGCGCTCAGTTCGGCGATGACGCGCAAGCGGTTGCGGGCGCGGGCGCGCTGATCGGCATAATCCGGGTTGGCGGCGAGTTCGGAGGCATCCAGATATTCACACAGCTGGAAGAAGAAGCTGTCCGTCTGGGCCGCGAGCGTGACGAAGCCGTCGGCTGCCGGATATACGCCAAACGGACACAGAAACGGATGGTGGTTGCCTTCAGGGCCGGGAACCAGGCCAGCAAAGGAATGCTGCCAGACGGTGCGCTCGCAGATGGCAAGGACGGCATCCACCATTGCCACATCGATAATCTGCCCTTCGCCAGTGCGGCGGGCGTGGTGAATGGCCGCCAGCAGCCCGAATGCAAGCATCATGCCGGGAATGATGTCGCCGACACCCGGGCCGATCTTGACCGGCATTCCGTCGGTGCCAGTGATGGCCATGATACCACCCATCGCCTGTGCAACCACATCAAACGCCGGCCAGTCCTGATGAGGCGAGGCACCGGTGCGCGGATTGCCGAAACCGCTGAGGCTGCCATAGACGAGGCGCGGATTCAGCTCGTGCAGGACGTCCCAGCCGATCCCCAGTCGATCCATCACGCCGGGGCGGAAATTTTCGACAATGGCATCGGCGTTCGTGGCCAGCGCCTTCAGCGCCCGGATACCGCCCGGAGTCTTCAGATCAAGCACAACGCTGTCCTTGTTGCGCCCGATGCTCTGGAAATAGCCGGACAGGCGTCTTTCGCCGGAGCCGCCGGCTGCAAGCCCGCCGGCAAGCCTGCTCAGATCCCCTTGCGGGCTTTCGATCTTGATGACCTGCGCGCCATGGTCAGCCAGCATCATCGTGCCATAGGGCCCCGACAGCATCTGCGTCAGATCAATGACGCGAATGTCGGCAAGGGCGCCGGGGCGCAATATGCTCATCGCTGGGCCCAGTGGCTCTTGCGCTTCAGCAGGACCGTGCGCTCGACTTCCGCGACCAGTTCGTCGTGCTGATTATAGCCATAGTGCATGAAGACGATGATGCCGGCATCATCGCGCCCGGCATCCCGCTTCCCGATGACCTCGCTATAGGCATAGAGGGTGTCGCCATGCGTGACGGGGCGTGTCAGACGAATTCTGTCAAGGCGGAGTTCGGCAAGCGCATTTTCGCAACAGTCCTGCGACGCCAGGCCGAGCACGATCGAGAAATTCACGCCGCCATAGCAGAGAATCCGGCCGAACCGGGAGTTTGCCATATGATGTTCGTTGAAATGGCCCTGCGCCGTGTTCATGACCATATTGGTGATCAGGACATTTTCCAGCGGCGTGATGGTCTTGCCGCGCTGGTGGCGGATGGCATCGCCTATGGCAAAATCCTCAAAATAGCTCGACTGGCTGGTCAGCCGCGACAATTCCCCCATCACTGCGCTCCTGCCGGGTGCCGAAGGGCGACAAGATTGGAACGGCGAAAACTGATCAGCACTTCATCGGCGTCGCCCAGCCCCTCGGTTTCCCAGGTAACAATGCCGTTCGCGGGATTACTGCGCGTCACGCGCAGGTTTATCGTGCGGCTGCGCGCCCGCACCGTCGTGCCCGGATAGACAGCACGGCGGTAGTCAAGGTCGGAGACTCCCAGGAACGGACCGCCGATCTCGCTCAGATCCTCAACCGAAAGGCCAAACACGATATTGAACAGCAGCTGCGGATTGACAACGATATCCGGGTGGCCATGGGCCTTTGCATAGTCGCGGTTGAAATACAGCGGATTGTAGGAAAGCGTGAGCGTCGAAAAAAGAATGGTATCGCTTTCGAGAATCGTTCGCCCCCAGTGATGCTCGAAGCGCTGCCCGGCTTCAAAATCCTCGAACAGATGCCCTTTCGGCCATAATTTTGCGCGCGCCCTGATATCATCCGACACGGTTGCTTCTCCGCCTGCAATCCATGGTGCATGGATGCGATGTTCTGCCCGGAACAGCAAGTTGCAGCAGGGCGGGATGGCCGATCTCATTACATGGGTGATCGAATGCCACCGAGGCCGAGGCTGTCCGCCCGGGCCTTGCCAAATGCCTCGCGCAAATTCTCAGGCGTTCCCGGCCGTGCCGCCGGCCCGCTCCGGCGTGGTCAGTATTTCCAGCCGCTGTGGATGGCGACGGCGCCACCCAGAATGGGCGTGGCCCGCACCTGGCGGAAGCCGGCAGCGCGCACCGATGTGGCGAATGCCGCCATCCCCGGGAAGCGTTTGATCGATTCCGCGAGATAGCGATAGGCGGCCTCATCCTGCGCCACCAGCCGGCCGATCCTGGGCACCAGCTTCAAGGTGTAGGCATCATAAGCTTCGGCAAAGCCCGGCCATTCGCAGGTGGAAAATTCCAGACAGAAAAACCGCCCGCCCCATTTCAGCACCCGGTGCATTTCGCGCAGCGCCTGATCGACATGGGTGACGTTGCGGATTCCAAAAGCAATGGTGACGGCATCAAAGCTGTGGTCGGCAAAGGGCAGTTCCTCGGCATTGGCTTCGACGAAGTCGAGGCCCACGAGACCGCGCTTTTCGGCCCGCGCCCGGCCCACCGCCAGCATGTCGGGGTTGATGTCGGCAATGGTCACTGTGGCGCCGCGCGCGGCGATGCGAAAGGCAATGTCGCCGGTGCCGCCGGCGAGATCCAGAATATGTTCGTGCGGCTGTGGCCGCAGACGTTCGACGAAGCGGTTTTTCCAGCGCCGGTGCAGGCCGGCCGACATCAGATCGTTCATCAGATCATAGCGCGCTGCCACCCGGTGGAATACCTCGCCAACGGCGCGGGTTTTGGCATCGGGCGCCAGATCGCGAAAGCCGAAGGGGACGGACGCCGGAGCATCCGCGGCATCGGCAGAGTCGGCGGTATCGGCGGAGTTGGCAGAGTTGATCATGGGGGGATTCTCCTAGCGCCTGTCGGCATATCATGCCACAGCAGCGCCTCGTGAAAGTTGGAACATGCCGGAACTGCCTGAAGTCGAAACCGTCATCCGCGGGCTGCGCCCCGTTTTGCTCGGGCAAGATGTGCGCCAGGTCATTGTGCGCCGGCCGGATCTGCGCTGGCCGATTCCAGTGGATCTGGGCCAGCGTTTAACCGGCGCGACCATCACCGGAATCGAACGGCGCGCCAAATATGGCCTGATTGCCACCAACCGCGACGACACGCTGATATTCCATCTCGGCATGTCGGGGCGCTGGATCCAGCTCGATGCCGACGGCCTGCGTCAGCCCGACCGGCATGACCATGTGCTGTTGTTGACGGCGGATCGCACCCTTGCCTTTCGCGACCCGCGCCGCTTTGGATCGCTGCATCTGGTGCACAGCGCCGACGCGGCGGCGCACCCATTGCTGGCGCGGCTGGGACCGGAGCCGCTGTCGGATGCATTTTCTCCGGCCTGGCTCCGCGCCGCTGCACGCGGCCGCAGCACGTCCATCAAGGCGCTGCTGCTGGACCAGCATGTCGTGGCCGGCCTCGGCAATATCTATGTCTGCGAAGCGCTGTTCGCGGCGGGCATCCACCCGGCGCGCGCTGCCGGACGGATTTCGGCGCAGCGGCTGGCCAGACTGGTGACGGAAGTGAAAACAGTGCTGCGCGCAGCCATCCGCGCCGGCGGCTCGACCTTGCGCGATCACGCCCTGGTGTCGGGCGAATCGGGGTATTTCCAGACGCAGTTCCAAGTCTATGGCCGCGCCGGCGAAGCCTGCCCGGACTGCGGTCAGGAATTGCAGCGAATCACCCAGTCCGGCCGCTCCAGCTTTTACTGCCGGCGCTGCCAGACCTAGGCGCGCCCGGCAAAGCAGCCCGCAAGCCCCAGTGGGGCGGTCGCCTGCTTGACATGGAAGGAGGCGGCCGCTACCTCCGCCGGGCTTCCAGCCAGACATGCGTGCCTGGCTGTGAATATCGATTTCATCTTCGAAAGATACTGGACGAACATGGCGAATACCCCGCAGGCCGAAAAGCGAATCCGCCGCAACGCCCGCCGCACGGCGGTCAACAAGATCCGCATGTCGCGAATCCGCACTTACGTCAAAAAGGTCGAGACGGCGATTTCGGAAGGCGACCGGGCAACGGCCGAAACCGCGCTGCGGGCGGCACAGCCGGAACTGGCCCGGGGCGTTGCCAAGGGGCTGCTGCACAGAAATACAGCGGCGCGCAAAATGTCGCGGCTGACGAAGCGGGTGTCGGCCATCGGCTGATTCGATTCGGTTACGAGCCGGCGTAATCCGGCTGAAGAAAAAGGCGGCCTCGGGCCGCCTTTTTCATGCCCGGACAGGGCCGGGGATTTTGCGCCGGCATAGCTGCGAATCCCGGCACAGGGCCAGCCTTCGTGCCAACCGCATGGCCGGGCG
>CAZIAA010000045.1:4870-8999 GCA_964537365.1 uncultured Sandaracinobacter sp. | reverse complement strand
CTATTTCGCTGGTGTTCTTCTCGGCACTCTGGCGCTGCTGGCGGAATTCGCCCCCGGCTTTCGCGTCGCCGCTGCAATCATGCTGCTGGGCACGGCCGGTATCGTTCACCAGTTGTGGCGGACGCGGCGTCTCATTGATGTTCCGGCCGATAAACGCATTCTCGACGGTATGCGGCAACCGCGGTTGCTGATGTCGATCGAAGACTGAGCAAGAAGGAGATCCGCAATGGCAGATGAATTTCTCGAACTCGATGTGCGGCCGATCCTGCGCGCCGGCGGCGAACCGTTTCAGGCCATCATGGGCGCCATCCAGAAGCTGCAGCCCGGTCAGGGCCTGCGGCTGCTGGCGACCTTCAAGCCGGTGCCGCTGTTCGGCGTGCTCGGCAAGAAAGGCTTTTCCCATGAAGAACGCGAAATCGGCGATGGCGACTGGGAAGTGCTGTTCCGGCCACAGGATGCCACAGCCGATGCCGGCACGCCGATTGCCCGATCCGATCCGGCCGACCCGTCCAGCTGGCCCGCGCCCAGCCAACACATGGACAATCGCGATCTCGATCCGCCGGAACCCATGGTGCGAATCCTGGCCGCCATCGAATCGATGCGCGAAGGCGAGGTTTTATCCGCGCTGCTGCAACGCGAGCCGGCGTTCCTCATCCCTGAACTGGACAAGCGCGGCCATGCCTGGGCCGGCGATTTCGAGGATGACAGGCAGACCTTTCACATCCGCATCCGCATTGGTGCCGGCAAAAGCTGACGCCAGCGCCCAGGAGAACAGCAATGCTCATTCAGACGGAAGCAACTGCGGACCCGACGAAGCTGCGGTTCATGCCCGGCAGCGAAGTCGTGCGCCGCGGCCCGGTCGAATTCGCCAATGCGACGGACGCCGAACAATCGCCGCTGGTGCAGAAGCTGTTCGAAATCCCGGGTATCGTGCATGTCACGCTCAATCTCGATTCCATCGAAGTCACCCGCGATTCCACCGAATGGCGGGAACTGAAGCCTTCGATCCTGGGCGCAATCATGGACCATTATCTGTCGGGGGCGCCGATGCTGCGCCGTGCCGGCGACGACATGGACAGCGGCGAGGCCGGCACGGATGGAATCACGACCAGCGGCGACCCTGTCATGGTGCGGAATATCCGCGAAGCCCTGCGCATGGTGATCGATCCCGAGCTGGGCTATAATATCGTCGACATCGGCCTGATCTATGGCATCGAGGTGGACCGGCTGGGCGGTGTTTCCATCACCATGACGACGACCACCGTCGGCTGCCCGGCGACCAATTACCTGCGCGCCGGCGCCGGCGAAGCCGCCAGTTCGGTTGCTGGCGTCGAAACCGTGGATGTCGATCTCACGCATGATCCGGCATGGACGCCCGACATGATGTCGCCAACAGCCAAAGCGCATTTCGGGATCCGCTGATGCCGGGACCGGACAGCACGCCGGGGGTCGCGCAAACGCCGCTGGTGGAACGCGTGGGCGCGGATTTCGCAGTCGACGCCGACCTCATTGGCGAACTGCTGCATCTGCCGGCCGCCGAAGTGCAGACGCTGATGCGCAACGGCGATCTCACCAGTATCTGCGAACGCGGCGAAGGCGAAGATGCCGGGCTGCACCGGCTGACATTCTTTCACCAGGACCGCCGCGGCCGGCTGATCGTCGATGCGGATGGGCGAATCCTGCAGCGCTCCCGCATCCGTATCGCGCCGCCGCCCATAGACTGAATTTTCCAAAGCCACGACGGCAAGGGACTCGACAGCGCAGCGCCGGCTGACTAAGAAGCTGCGACTTATTCTCATTAAGAGTTCCGCAATGCTGAAACGCCTGATTTCTGTCCTGTGCCTCATTCTGCTGACGGCCGCGCCGCCGGCACTGGCGGCGGACAGCCCTGCTGATGTTGCCGCCGCGCAGACGGCCTGGCGTCTGCTCGACTATATCGCAGTCGATTACGAAGGCGCGGTGGCCGATGGCGCCATCATCAGCGATGTCGAATATGCGGAAATGGTCGAATTCGCCCAGCAGGCCCGGGACCGCATCGAAGCCCTGCCAGCGAAGCCGGCACAGACGGAACTGACCGCCCAGTTGCAACAGCTGCAGGCGGCGATCGCCGACAAGCGCAGCCCCGATGATGTCGCGGCACTGGCGCATCAGGCCGCCGCCCGTTTGATCGAAGTCTATCCAGTGCCGCTGGCGCCCGCCGCCGCGCCCGACATCACACGCGGCGCCGAACTTTACCGCGCCGAATGCGCCAGTTGCCATGGCGCCAATGGCGATGGCGATGGTCCACTTTCGGAAGGGCTGGACCCGCCCGCCATCGCCTTCACCGACCGCGACCGCGCCTGGCAGCGCAGCGTGTTCGGCCTCGCCCAGGTGATCGACCAGGGCCTCGATGGCACCAGCATGCTGTCCTATAGCCATTTGCCGGCGGAAGACCGCTGGGCGCTGGCGTTTCATGCCGCCGCGCTGGCCTTTTCCCCGGCCGAAGTCGCCGCCGGCAAGGAATTGTGGGAAAACAACAAGGAGCTGCGCCAGCGCATCGATGCGGAAAAGCTGGTGATGATGACGCCGGCGGCGCTGGCAGCGGAAATCGGCGAATCGCGCGCCACCGCGCTGATGGCCTATCTGCGCAGCAATCCGCAGGCGGTTTTCGCCGAACGTCAGGCCGGGGCGCTGGCGCTGGCGCGGCAACGCCTTGCCGAAGCGCTGGCGGCCTATAGTGAAGGCCGGCACAAGGACGCCGGCAATCTGGCGCTGTCCGCCTATCTCGATGGCTTTGAACCGATCGAGCCGGTCGTATCCGCCCGCGACAAGAATCTGATGGTGCAGGTCGAGACCGCCATGGCCAATCTGCGCTCGAGCATTGCCCGACGCGCCCCCATTGCCACCGTGCAGGACAATCTGGCCGCCGTCGATACGCTGTTCGCTGAAGTCGAACAGGCGCTCGACAGCAATGACACTTCGGCCACGGCGAGCTTTCTCGGCGCCTTCTCCATTCTCGCACGCGAGGGGCTGGAAGCGATATTGATCGTGATCGCCATGATCGCCTTTCTGCGCAAGGCGGAACGGCCGGAAGTGCTGCCCTATGTGCATGGCGGCTGGGTGGTGGCGCTGGCGGCCGGCGGCCTGACCTGGGTGGCGGCCACCTGGCTGATTGAAATCAGCGGCGCCAGCCGCGAACTGACCGAAGGCTTTGGCTCGCTGCTGGCGGCGCTGGTGCTGCTCTGGGTCGGGCTGTGGATGCACGGCAAGAGCAGCGCACGAGGCTGGCAGCAATATATTCGGGGCCAGATGCAGGGCGTGCTGTCGCGGCCATCCGGGCACTGGCTGGTGTTCGGCCTCGCCTTTATCGTGGTTTATCGCGAAGTGTTCGAAACCATCATCTTCTATACCGCGCTGTGGGCGCAGGGTGATGGCGGCGCGATCCTGGCCGGCGCCCTCGCCGCAGTCGTGCTGCTGGCAGTGGTGGCCTGGGCCATGATGGCCTATAGCAAGCGCCTGCCAATCCATGAATTCTTCCTTTATACCTCTGTCCTGATCGCCGTGCTGGCAGTGGTGCTGACCGGCAAGGGCGTGGCGGCGCTGCAGGAAGCCGGCTATCTGCCGGTCACGCCGATGGCGGCGCTGCCGCGGGTTGAATTGCTCGGCCTGTATCCGACCATAGAGGGTGTGCTGGCGCAGCTGGGCATGATCGTGCTGATCATCACCGGGGTGCTGTGGAACCGGCGCCAGACCCCGGCCAGCACCTGACCGGCGGCGCGGCATGGCGCGTTCCGTTATAGTCACGGCCGAACATTTCGCGCTGGCGCGGCCGTTCCGGATCGCACGCGGGGTGAAGAGCGCCATTGATGTGGTGACCGTCTGCATCCACGAAGACGGCATCACCGGCCGGGGCGAAGGCGTGCCCTATCCGCGCTATGGCGAATCACCGGCCAGCGCATTGGCGGCCATCGCCGGGGTGCGGCCCGCGCTCGAACAGGGCGCAACACGCCGGCAACTGCTGCAATTGCTGCCGGCGGGTGCCGCCCGCAATGCCGTCGATTGCGCGCTATGGGATCTGGAGTTGAAGCGCGCCGGCACATCCATCTGGGACCGGCTTGGCCAGACACCCCCTCGGCAAATCGCCACTGCC
>CAZIAA010000045.1:0-4770 GCA_964537365.1 uncultured Sandaracinobacter sp. | reverse complement strand
CAGAAAAATGTGCCGCATTTCGAAGTCGCGTCATTTTCGAGATTGCGGTCCGGAGTCGACTGGTGGCGGAAATTCAGCGCCAGATCCCAGTTGCGGTCGGGGGCATAGCGCAGGCTGGCATTCAGCCGCCATTGCGGCACGCGCGGAAAATGATTGCCCACAAGTGCCGTATTGAGTGGATTGCGCGTGATCCGGGCATCGATCCACGACAGATTGGCATCGAGCGCCAGCCCGGGCAGCAGGATGTCCTCGGCTGTCAGCACCAGATCCGCGCCCCAGCTGCGCACCTTGCCGATATTGGTCACCAGCGAAGTCTGTGTCAGATCGCCGGTCTGCGCGTCGGGGATGGCGATGGTCTGGGCAAAAATGCTGTCGCGGACATCCTGGCGATAGACATCGAGTGTCACATGCACATGCTCGAAGCGGCGCATGGCGGTCAGCTGCACATCGACGGCCTTTTCCGGTTTCAGATCCGGATTGAAGCCATTCAGGTCCAGCTCTCCGACATTCGCGCCATATTGCACGAGGCTCGGCTGATACAGTTCGCGCACGGTTGGAAAGCGGGTCGCCAGCGACAGCGACGCCGTGATGCTGCTGGCGGCATCGGGCCGAAAGGTCAGCGCGGCTTTGGGCGACCAGGCGCTGTGCCGGCGGCCGGGATAACGCAGGCTCTGCGTGCTGTCGCTCAGATAGCCGCCCGACGCGCGCCAGCTTTCATGGCGCAGGCCGAGCGTCATCCCGAGTTTGTCGCCAAGCGCTATTTCATCTTCGACGAACGCCCCCAGCAGCAGCGTGCGCCCGCCAGCGGCATCGCGCAGACTGGCGGATGTTGCCATGGGCATGCCGTAGCGCCAGTCCGCCAGATTGCGCGTGTGGCTGTCATCCCGATACTGCGCCAGCGACAGCCCGAGCGCCAGATCATGCGCGCCGATCGCGCGTTCCGCCCGCGCTTCCGCATTCTGCCACGCTGCCCGGCCATGGCGATAGCGGCCGCTGCGCGGCGCCTGCCCGGTCAGCAGGTCGAAATTGTCGGATGTGCGGCTGCGGTCGCGCAAGGTGTCGAAGCGGCTGTAGCTCAGATCCAGCGCCCAGCCATGCACATGGCCGGCAAGGCCGATTCCAGTCAGCAGCTCGGACCTTTGCGTAACGCCGGTATTGACCCCGGTGATGCCGACAAAGCTGGGCTGACCCTGCGCGTCGCGCAGAAAGCTTTGCGGGTGCAGGGTCTCGTCCTGCGCCAGCAACAGTGCCGCCAGACCATGGACCTTCCAGCCACCCGCCAGCTCATATTGCCCGCGCAGACGGATCTGATCCTGGGTCGAGTCAACGGCGGAATCCTGCGCTGCAATGCGCAGAAACGGCAATTCCGGATCGACCAGCGCCTGATCGGCATAGGGTGTGCCGGCATTCACCATGCGCCATTCCTGCGGCTGTCCGCGATTCTGAAAATGGCGATAGCTGAGCGACAATCCGCCGCGCGCATTGATGGCATAATCCAGACCGGCATCGAGCGACCAGCCGAACAGATCCGCGTCGGTCTGATAATAGCGATAATCCTGCCCGAACAGCTGCGCTTCGGCGCGCAGGGCGGTGGTGGTGATCGGCCGGGTCTGCAGCAGCAGGGTTCCGCCCAGCGAATTGCCGGCATAACGCGCCGATGTCGGCCCATAGATGACTTCCACGCGCGCCACGTCATCGGGCGCCAGCACCCCCCATTTCGGCGCCGTATCCCAGCTGGCGCCGAGGAAATTGGAAATGACGAAACCATCCACCACAACCAGCGCCCGTGCTGTCTGCTGGCTGTGCATATTGCGGAATGACAGGGTTGCATTGGGGTCGCCGGCATAGCGCTTGCGCACGATCGTCGCCGGCGCATAGCGCAGCAGATCCTCGGCATTGACGGCATTGATCGCCTGCAACTGCTCTTCGGCAATGGCAATGCCGAAAGAAGGCGTTGCCAATGCCTGCAGCTGGCGCTTCTCCAGCGCGGCGGTCACGATGATATCGGCAGCCGCAAAGGATGCCGCCGGCATATCGGCATCCGCACGCGCATGCCCGGCCTGCAACGCAAGCCCAAGCGCAGTTGCACCCAACAGAAGATTTTTCATGAAACGGCTTGCTCCACCATCCGGCAGGCGCCGGCATGCCTGCCTGCCGCGGATCCGTCGCACAGGCCGGAACCACGCAAATGTCACCGGCAACACATTTTGCAGTGCCGCCGCACGATCCCGAATGCTGTCCGGGCAATCGTTCAGGAAAGCTGTGGCGGCCCTTGCGCGGGTGGAATCAGATAGGCGACTGCCGACAGCGCCGGCTGTCGGCGCGCGCGCAAGGCCAATACGAACAGAAAGGCGATCGCCGCCGCCAGCAGCAGCGGGGCGGCCCCCGTCAGCGCAGCCGCAGCCAGTCCGGCAAAGGCGCAGGGCATATCCACGCTCCAGCCAGCGGCGTCGGAATGCCCCGTCGTCACCATCGGTACCGCCATATCGCCATGGAGCATATCACCATGAAGCATGGCGCCATGGGCCATGCCGGCTTCGGGCGATACGGCATGGGCATGGCCGGAAGCGGCCAGCGGCATGGGCATCACACCATGGCCGGAACAGGGCTGCAGCAGCAGCACGCCATCCGCCAGCACCGGCATGTAACCCGTCGGCACCCAGGCCTTCATCAGCAGCGCACAGGCCAGCACCATGGCCAGAAGCCCCGGATGGCGGGCAAGAAGAGCGCGCAGATTCCCCACGCCTGCTGCAATACCCCGCCCGGCCAGTGCTGTCGAGCAAGCATCCGGACTGTGTTCATGCGGACACAGTCCCGGCAAAAACAACGCCCGGGCGCATTGTCAAAGATGAAATAACTTACCATGCTAACTATTATCGTATAAAAGGCGTATGGTGCGCTGCCCGATTCCGGTTGATAGATCCGGACGGCCTTCAGACCTCGGCCTGGCGGCTTGGTGGCAAGCCGGACACAGACTAATTTTTAGAGGGATCCTATGAAAAACTGGCAATTTCTCGCCTCCACCATTCTCGCCATGGCCTTGGCCGGCCCGGCTCTGGCCCAATCCGGCGCGCCAGCGGCGGAATCCGCACCCGCCACGCAGGAAGCCGCGCTTGCCTTTGGCGACATCATCGTCACCGCGCAGCGCCGTTCCGAAAGCGTGCAGGACGTGCCAATCTCGATCACGGCGTTCGATTCCGCCATGGTCGAAGCCAGCGGCAGCACCAACATCACCAATCTGAACGGCCTTGCCCCCAACGTCGTTCTGCAAACTCAGGGCCTGGTCGCCAATGTGCCGATGATCTCCATCCGCGGCATGAGCACGGCCGACCCCGATCCGAACGCCGACCCCAAGGTCAGCACCATCATCGATGGCGTCTATATTCCCTTTGTATCCGCTACCATGCTCGACATGTTCGACATCGAACGCATCGAAATCCTCAAGGGTCCGCAGGGCGTGCTGTTCGGCAAGAACAATCTGGCCGGCACCATCAATATCATCACCTCGCAGCCAACCGATGATTTCGAAGTCGAAGGCCGGCTGACGGTCGGCTCTCACGGGCTGAAGCAGTTCCGCGGCAAGATCAACAGCGGCCGCTTCGCCAATGGCGCCCTCGCCGCCAAGCTTGCCGTCAACATCCGCGACTATGACGGCTATGCCCGCAACGTCATCACTGGCAACCGCCTGAATGCCGACAATTCCAAGGCTGTGCGCGGCGCGCTCAATTTCGACCAGGGCGGCGCCTTCAATTCGACGCTGGTGATGGACTGGGTGAAGCAGAAGACCGTAGGGCCGGCACCGCATGTGCTGGATAATGGCGATCCCGCCTGGGATCTGCTGCCGGCGGAAACCAGGACCGACGTCTACAAGGCCGCCGTTCCGTTCGATCCATTCGCCGAAACCGAAAGCTATGGCGGTTCCTGGACGTCCAATCTCGATGTCGGCTATGGCGAAATTACAGCGGTTCTCGGCTATCGCCACCAGGCCTATCTGACCCATGGCGACTTCGACGGTCTGATCACGCCGGAACCGGGCCTCGATGTGCTGCGCGATTTCACCGGCCATTCGACCAGCGCCGAACTGCGCTATGTGTCGCCGTCCGACAAGCCGGTCGATTTCATCGTCGGGCTGTTCTATCAGGCCGACAAGTGGAATCAGGACAATACCGTCTACGCCAATCCGACGACAACGACTCTGGCCCGGCTCGACCAGAACACCAAGAGCTATGCCGCCTTCGCCCTCGTCAACTGGCATCCGGTTCCTGAGCTGACCCTGTCGGCGGGCGGCCGCTACAGCCATGACCGCAAGAATTACCAGATCGGCTCGCAGGCGCTGGTGAATGGCGTGCAGGTCACATCCTTCTACAGCGACCTCAAAGCTTCCTGGAGCGAGTTCACGCCGCGCTTCACGGCGGAATATAAATTCACGCCCGATATCATGGTCTATGCCAATTATTCCGAAGGCTATAAGGCCGGCGGCTTCAATTCGCGCGGCACTATTGCGGAAAATGTCGGTCCGTTCGGACCGGAAAAGGCCAAGGCCTATGAAGCAGGCGTGAAAACCGATCTGTTCGATCGGTTGCTGCGCTTCAACCTGTCCGGCTTCATCAACAAATACAGCGATCTGCAAGGATCCGTCACACGCATGGGTGCAGTGCGCCCGGAAAATGTGACCAGCAATATCGCCGCTGCCAAGATCTATGGTTTCGAAGCCGAAACGCTGATCCGCGCCACGCCAAACTTCACCATCAGCGCCAATCTCGCCTATCT
>CAZIAA010000044.1:4371-9052 GCA_964537365.1 uncultured Sandaracinobacter sp. | reverse complement strand
AGTGCCGGCGACAATGATATGAATTACGGTTCCGGGTGCCTGGTTGGAATGTCCGGACCAGGAGATACGGAGGCTATCGCGCTCGGTGCCCTCAAACTCCCCAAGCTATTAATTCCGAAAGATTCAGCCTAAGCGTCTGATTATTCCTCACAATAAATCCAAGAGTCTACTCTAAAATTTATTGCTATTTTCATAGTGCACTCTATTATTTCGCCGACCCTGCCAAAAAGGGTGGCAGGATATGGGAGTGGAATTCATGACTCGAATGAGAATATTGCGGGCGTATTGCCTCTCCGCCAGCGGCATCGCGCTGGCGTCGTTCCTCGCCATACCTTCTATGGTCAAAGCGCAGGAGTCCGCTTCTTCTGCGACGTCGGAAATCATCGTCACGGCGCAACGTCGTGCACAGGCACTTACGGATGTGGCCCAGGCCGTGCAGTCGATCCAGGGCGAAATGCTCGAGACAAGGGGCGTCTCGAATCTGATTCAGACGGTCCAGATGATTCCCAGTGCATCTGTGCCTGCCACTGTCTCTCCCGGGACCGAAACTTATCAGATCCGCGGCGTCGTGTCCGGTCAGGCGATCGGTGACAGTACCGTTGGCTTCTATCTGGACCAATATTCCTTCAGCCTGCCGGGCCTGCCCTATGCACCAAGTGCCAATATTTACGACGTCGACCGTATCGAAGTGGTTCGTGGGCCTTCCGGCACGCTGTATGGGCAGGGGTCGCTTGGCGGAACGATCAAGGTCATTACCAAGGACCCCAATACCGATATTGTCGAAGGAAAAGTCTACGTCTCGGCCTCGACCACGGATGGCGGCGCCCCCAACGCCAAGGCGAACGCCATGCTGAACGTCCCTCTGGTCAAAGGCAAGCTGGCGCTGCGCGGCGTTCTCACCGTCAATCATGAAGGTGGTTATGTCGACATTCCGGCGTTGAATCAGACGAATGCCAATGACATGACCGAAATCACCGGTCGTCTGAAGCTGCTTTATGCGCCATCCGAACAGCTGAACATCAAGCTCAGCTATTGGCATGACAAAATCCGCAAGGGTTACACGGACCGTATGGACTCGATTTCGCCACCACAGGCCAATGACACCGGTCCCGGCAAATCGCCCCTTGAATACAGCCTGTATATGGGTGAGTTATCCTACGACCTGGGCTTTGCGACTATAAATAGCGCCAGCGGCTATTTATCGCAGGAATATAGCCTGGTTGCAGTCGGCAGCCAGCCAGCATTTGGCAATTATGATATCACGTCATTAACAAAAGTGAAAAGCTTCTCTCAGGAGCTTATCCTCAGTTCAAACAGCGATGGTCCGCTTAACTGGATTGTCGGTGGCTATTACCGCAACGCGAAGGTGCGTGCCACCAGCAGCTTCGCCGTAACTATTCCGGGCTTCGTATCGCTGTCGGAAAACACAACCAAATCCGAAGCGTTCGCGGTATTCGGCGAGGCTTCATTCGAACTGTTCGACGGGCGCATTATCCCGACCATCGGCGGGCGCTATTTTGTCGATGATCGCTCGCTTTCACAGAACTCTCGCGTCGATTTCACTGGTCCGCCACCAACGACATCGGGGCCATTCGATGCGACGATTCTGGGCAAGGACAAGGCCTTCAGCCCGCGTTTCAACCTGGCCGTGCACCCGGGTGACGATCTGATGATTTATGGCGAGGTAGCCAAAGGCTTTCGCGCCGGCGCCCTGCAAGGAAGCGCGCCGGTTGTAACGCTCGCTGCGCTTGGCGTCGATGCCGAAACGGCGCTGGGGCCCGATACGCTATGGAATTATGAGCTCGGTGCCAAGGCCACGCTTTTCGACCAAAGCCTCGACGTCGAGCTGGCTGCCTATCTCTACAACTGGGACGATGCCCAGATCCAATATTCGCCTGCCGGCCTTGCCGCCATAATACGAGTGGGCGATGTCAGGGGGCGCGGGCTTGACCTCTCGCTTACTTATCGCACCCCGATAGACGGGCTGACCTTGCATGCAGCGGGCAATATCAACAAGACTGAGTTGCGAAATGTTCCCGCCGCCGTGGCCGCCCCCCTGCCCTGGCTGAATAACGGCGAGCAGCTCCCGGGCGCGCCGCGATCAAGTGCGACTGTCGCTGCCAACTATCAGACGGACATCGGGAACGGCTACCATCTGATGCTGAACGGGAATTACGCATATCGCGACAAGCAACGCGACGTCGTGACCGGCGCCGACTCTGCCAAGCTGAATATCGTTGATGCGAGGGTCGGTATCGGCAATGACCGATTTGATGTGCAGTTGTTTGTGGAGAATCTGACCAACGACATCGGCCCTGCCGCCATTGCATCGGATCGCTTCCAGATTCCTTATCCGCGCAAGATAGGCGTCAGCCTGCAGACACAATTCTGAATTATACGACAGTATAGGACCCGTCCGTTATTATTACAGGAATAATATTGGGCGGGTCCAATCTTTTTTACATAGTTCAAAAACATCAGATTTTTAATATCTGCTGTCGACCTCGCGTACTTGTATCGCATATACAGCCAGTGCAATATCATAGCCTTCTTCTGATGGAGTGTATAAGTGATACAATTCCCGGCTTCTGGTTTATCCAGGCGCGAACAAGCGAAAATGGAGCGCCGGCAGCGAATCGTTGCTGCAACTCGTGCCCTGTTAAGTGAAAACGGGATCGACGCGGTCTCTGTTACACGGATTGCAAAACAAGCCAATGTCAGTCCCGCGACCGTCTATAACCTGTTCGGAACGAAGGCAGCCATACTGTCGCAGGTCTTTGCCCTCGATCTCAAACACTTCGAGAAGCTCGTCTATGCGCGGCCATCAGTTGATCCGATCGACACCATCTTTATCGGCGTGGAAACAGCGGGGATGCTGTTTCGCCAGGATCCATCCTTCTACCGTGCCTTCAGGGGCGTTCGCTCGACATCCAGCAGAAGCGATCCCTCAGGCGGGTCCCACGAATCCCGCACCATCTTCTGGCGTCGAATCATCGAAGCCGCAATTGCAGAAGGGTATCTGCAACCGGATACCGATGCACCCCTGCTCGCAGCACTGTTCATGCAGATCGCAGTGGGGGCCATCTCCGACTGGACGAGCGACAATATCTCCGTCGACCAACTCGAACAGAAAATCGGCTTTGGCTTTGCGGTCGCCCTCTTCGCTTTTGCGAAGCCCAATTCAAGAGAGAGGATTCACGATTTAATCAATGATTACGTGCGCGCCTCAGCCGAACTGGCCTAGCAGCAGATGGGCCCGTATCTCCATTGCGCCCGAGATTTGAGGCAAAAGAGGGCATGATGGGCGCAGAAATTTCAGCAATGGCTTCAAGCGCGGTGCAGTCGCGCCAATCTCGACCAACCTCATCCTGTCCGGCCGGGTATGTCCATGGCATGCCAGGGAGCGATTGCGCATCATGAAACGATATATCTGCGTGACTTTAATTCCTGCTTTGGGGCATTGGCAGCAACTGCCTTTTCAGCAATAAAAAATGCGAGACTGGTGCGAATGGCAAACCCGCCTTCGCAGAACGAATCAAGGAGCATATTAATGGCATTCAAAACCCGACTGACCGAAATCTTTGGAGTCGAAACCCCGATCGTCATGGGCGGGATGACGGGCGTGGGCTATGGCGAACTCGTTGCGGCGGTCGCGAACGCCGGAGCATTGGGCTTCATCACTGCACATATGTATCCCTCGGGTCAGGCCCTGTTCGACGAGATCGAGGCGACGCGCAAACTGACTGACAAGCCCTTCGGCGTGAACCTCACCTTATTGCCGTCGATCAACCCCATTCCCTATGATGACTATCGCGAGGCGATCATCGCCAGCGGTATCAAGATCGTCGAGACGGCGGGCCGTGCGCCCACGGACCATCTGCCGCGCTTCAAGGAAGAAGGTGTCCAGGTCATCCACAAATGCACCTCGGTCCGCCATGCCGTATCCGCCGTGAAGAAGGGCGTCGATATCATCAGCATCGATGGTTTTGAATGCGCCGGCCACCCCGGTGAAGATGATGTCGGCCTGATCGTGCTGCTGCCCGCAACGGCTGACGCACTGCCCGACACGCCGATCATTGCATCTGGCGGCATGGCCGACGGGCGCAGCCTGGTCGCCGCGCTCGCGCTTGGTGCCGCTGGCATCAATATGGGAACGCGTTTTTGTGCGACGGTCGAAGCAAAGATTCACCAGAATGTGAAGCAACGCATCGTTGATTCGACCGAACTTGATACCGTGCTGGTCGGACGCACGTTGCGCAACACCGCGCGCGTCGCGAAGAACGCCATCTCGGTCGAAGTCGCCGAGATCCAGCGCGATCCGACCAAGACCTTCGACGACGTCAAGCATTTGATGGCAGGCGTGCGCGGACGCGATAATGTGCTGCGCGATGGCGATATTGATGGCGGCATCTGGACCAGCGGCCAGAGCCAGGCGCTGATCCATGATATTCCGACTTGCGCCGAGCTGGTCGCAAACATCATGCGGCAAGCCGAGCAGGTGCGGGCGCAACTTATGAATTAAGACTATCGTAACGTATCTGACCATCTGACTGGCCCGAAGCCGGGACAGTCAGCGTGGATCTTGTCTCGTTGCGTCGCGATGCGGCACCATTGCCCCGGGCCTTGCAAGGGCTGGATGCCGCATCGCTGCCCGGCGCTGCGATTTCCGGTGCAGCGGGTC
>CAZIAA010000044.1:0-4271 GCA_964537365.1 uncultured Sandaracinobacter sp. | reverse complement strand
GCGCCCGAGCTAGCGCTGGGCGCGGTGGCTCCGTGCCTTGAACTCGAGCCAGCGCTCGGCATTCTTCTTGCCGACGCTGTTCAGAAGTTTCTGATATTGCGCCCGGTTCGCGGCCAGTGCCGCCTGCCGATCGACGGCCGTCAGCGGCGCATCATAGCGCACACCCTGGCTGTTCACCCGGGCGTTTCGGGCGGCTGCATTGCGGCGGTTGTTCTCACTGACCTTGTCGCCCCAGACTTTCCCGGCCTGCTGTGCCTTGTGGTAATCGACGCCCTGCGCCTGCGCCGAAACCGACGTCGCCGCGATCATGACTGCCATCACAGGCAAGTATCCAGTCCGCACCATTCGCTCTCCACAATGCACTGCCTGTCCGGATCATGGAGCCGGAAAGGCTTGAATGGCTTGTGAACACGGACACATCTGCTTCCCCATCCTCCATCCAGCACTTCCTGGTGCATGGCGCGAAATAATGCCGCAATCAAATCTGAATAGTCTTTATTCCCCTTTGCACGTTGCGGCGCGCATCAGGCGAGGATAGTCAGCTGCAATCGATTCGCATTAACAGGAAGATCGGGGCGGTTCCGGCAATCGGCGCAGCACATACGCAAAGCAGGGCGTAATTCCACAAGGTGAATCGAAAGTCCTGAACACGCAAACGCGGATCCGTGGATCCCGTGCGCAAGCTCAGGAGCATCAGATCTCATAAAAACGGGGGAATGCCGTGAAGTTCCGAAATCATATTCTCACAACCTCTTGCCTCGCTCTTCTGCCGCTGGGGCCGGCTGTGGCATCGGCGAACAATGTCGCAAGCCTGATTGGTTCGTCTGCGCCGGACAAGGATATCGTCGTCACTGCAACCGGCTATGAACTGAACATCAAGGATGCGCCGGCGACAATTTCCGTCATCACTGCGGACGAGATCAAGCAGCGTTCCTATACCGATGTCACCGACGTGCTCATGAATGTGCCGGGTGTGCACATTCAGGGCGGCGGCGTCGAACAATCGGTCATGCTGCGCGGCATGAGTGCGGATTACACTCTGTTCCTGATCGACGGCAGGCGCGTGCAGGACAATCAGGCTTTCGGCCTGAATGGCGGCCAGGCCGGCACGCCGATCAATTTCCTGCCGCCACTGGATTCCATCGAGCGCATCGAAGTCATTCGCGGCCCTGCGTCGTCGCTCTATGGATCGGATGCCATTGGCGGTGTCATCAATATCATCACCAAAAAGGTGATCAATGATTTCGGCGGCAGCTTCACCACCGAATATATCAAATCCGGCCCCGGCAACGATGTCACCAATGATGGCTTCAACGCCAGTGCCGCCGTGAACATTCCGATCCTGAAGGACCGGCTTTCGCTGCAATTCACCGGTGGCGTCCGGTTTCAGGATGAAGCCGATTTCGTCGGCGGCGGCGACAGCGCCGCCGCGGACCCCGACTACAAGCGCAAGAATATCGGCGCCAAGCTGAGCTTCCGGCTCGACAGCGCCAATACATTCACCATCGGCGGCGGCCACACCATTCAGGAACGCCGCCACACGCCCGGCAAGAGCCTCGCGGCCGATGCCAGCGAGAGCTACAGCAAATCGCTGCGCGACAATTATTTCCTGACTCATGAAGGCAATTACGGAACACTGATCTGGAACAGCTATATCAATTACGACACATCGGAGAATCCGACACGGGTGAATTCCACCACAGGCGCGGGGATTTCCTTCGACACGCTGGTCGCCAACACCCAGGCATCGCTTGCGCTGTCACGTCACAAGATCGTCGCCGGCGCCAATTATTTCCATGAAAAGCTGAAGGACGGCGCCACCAATGGCCTCAACCTGCCCGGTTTCGTGGTGCCGACCGACATCATCACCATGGACCGCAAACAATATGCCGGTTTCCTCGAAGACAATTGGGAAATCGTCGATGATCTGTCCGTCCTGCTCAGCGGCCGCTATGATTACAGCGAGAATTTCGGCGGCCGCTTCAGCCCCAAGGTCTATGCGGTTTACAACGCCACCGACCAGTTCACCATCAAGGGCGGCGTGACTTCGGGCTACAAGGTTCCCAGCCTGCGCATGTCCGCAACCGACTTCGGTTCGACATCCATGGGCGGCGTCATCATCGGCAACCCGGACCTGAAGCCGGAAAAGACCACCAATTATGAAATAGGGGTGAGCTATGCCAATCGCAGCGCCGGGATTTCCACCAGCCTGACTGCCTATAAGAGCAATTTCAAGGACAAGCTGCTGCGCACCGGCCGGATCTGCCTGCAATTCACCGAATGTGTTCACAACGGCGTCACCTATCCGCCGCACCAATATGGCTATACCACTTATGTCAACGTGGACACGGCGGAACTGAAGGGCGTGGAGTGGACCGTCGACTGGAGAATCATCGACGGCCTGCGCTATCGCCACAGCTATACCTATTCCGAAACGATGCAGACTTCCGGCAATAATGCCGGTAAGCCGCTCAACGACATTCCCGAACATATGTTCAACGCGTCGATCGACTGGAAAGCGACTGAAGCTCTGAACGTCTGGGCGCAGGCGAATTATCGCGGCCGCACATCCGGCCGCACCACCAATTCCAGCGGTTCGGCAACGAATGATTTCAGATACCCGCCCTATAGTTTCTACAATCTCGGTGTCGTCATCGAGCCGAAGAAGGATATCCGGCTGAATCTGGGTGTCTATAATCTGACCAACAAGACCGTCACGCCGGAAGACGGCTTCGCCTATGTGCTCGACGGGCGTCGCTTCAGTGCCTCACTGGGCGTCGATTTCTGATCCCGCTGGCCCGACACCGGCTGCGCGGGCCATGCCGTACGGCCGCCCGTCGCCTCCACCGCAATTGCATCAACATAACAAAGGAAAACACATGCTGGTCTCGCGATCCGGATTGCTGCGGAATATCTGCGCCGCGCTGCTGCTCGGCATCACCTGCACTTCTGCGCCGGCATTGGCCGCGGATATCACCATCACCCACGCCAGGGGCGAAACCGTGTTGCACGATACCCCGCGGCGGGTGGCCGTGTTCGATCTGGCGACGCTCGACAATATCAACGCGCTGGGCGTGGATGCGGTTGCCGGCGTTCCCAAGGGCGCCGACGGCAAGGGCAATTTCCCGCCCTATCTCAGCAAATATGCCGATGCACGCTATCAGAACATCGGCACCCTGTTCGAACCCGACAAGGCAGCGCTCGCCGCGCTCAAGCCCGACCTGATTGTCATTGCCGGCCGCTCGTCCAGAAATTATGACGCGCTTGCCGGCATTGCCCCCACCATTGATGGTCTGTCCGCAGGCAAGGATGTCGCGGCAGCGGCGATCGAGGCCACCCGCAAGCTTGGTCAGATCTTCGACGTTGCGGACCGCGCCGAAGCGCGGATCGACAAATTCGAAGCCCTGCTGGCGCAACTGCACACGCAGGCAGAGAAAGCCGGCACCGGCTTGCTGCTGTTTACAGCCGGCCAGAACATCAGCGTGCATGCGCCGGGCGACCGGTTTGGCCATGTCTATGATTTTGTCGGAATCCGCCCCGCAGTCGCAGCCGTCACGCCCGCGCCATCCGGGCCGCGCCCGGCCGCCGGCTCGCCCGAAGCAGAGGCCGCGCGCCAGAAACAGCAGGAAGCTCTGGCGGCGGCTCTGGCCACAAATCCCGATTGGATTTTCGTCATCGATCGCACGGCGGCAACCTCCGCCACGCCCGGCACGATCGCGGAAAAACTGGCCGCGGACGACCGCATCACCGCCACCAGCGCCTGGAAGTCCGGCCGCATGATCTATCTCGATCCCAAGGTCTGGTATCTTGTCGGCGCCGGGATCGACGGGCTGTCGGCAAGTGCCACGGCAACGCTTGCAGCACTGCGCACACAGCAATGACCCCAACCTGCTGCCGCAACAGGCCGGGCGGACTAACCGCCCCCGGCCTGTTGCACCGCCGTGCCGCATTCGGCCATGATGGCAAGATTGATGCCGTTGCGCCCGAACCACTGTGCCAGCCGGGCAACCCGGTCATCCTTGGGCGGCAGTGCGCCAGTGCCGGGATGGGCGATCCCCTGCATCATCAGCAATTGCAGCGGCTGCAAAAGCGCGGCGATATCGCCGGCAAAGGCCGGCAGATGCGCAAGCTCGATGCCCTTGGCCGGGCCTGCCTGCAACCGTTGCAACAATGGGGCAAAGACCTCCGCTGGTCCGGTGATCGGCCCGATCGGTGTCGCAAAGGTCAGGGCCCCGGGGGCTGGCGCTTGCGGCAGAAGATGCACGCGGGTT
>CAZIAA010000043.1:0-9112 GCA_964537365.1 uncultured Sandaracinobacter sp. | reverse complement strand
GGCGAATGGCCTGACCTTCGAAGTGGCGGAAGCGGGTGCGGGCACGCATCTGGCGCTGTGTCTGCACGGCTTTCCGGAACTGAATTTTTCCTGGCGGCATCAGATTCCGCTGCTGGCGGAGCTGGGCTATCGAGTCTGGGCGCCCAATCTGCGCGGCTATGGCGGTTCGGCCCGGCCCGATGGCGTCGACAGCTATCAGCCGGAATTGCTGCTGGCCGATATCGCCGGGCTGGTGGATGCCAGCGGCTGCACGCAGCTGACCATCATCGCGCATGACTGGGGCGGCGCGCTGGCCTGGCTGTTCGCCATCCGCCAGATCCGCCCGTTGCAGCAACTGGTGGTGCTGAATTTTCCGCATCCCAAAGGCTTTGCCCGCGCCCTGCGGCACTGGAAGCAGCGCCTGCGCAGCTGGTACATGCTGTTCTTTCAATTGCCGCTGCTGCCGGAATGGCAATTGGGGCGCAATGATGCGGCCGGGATTCGCGCGGCCTTTCATGGCATGGCCATCGACAAGAGCCGTTTCCCCGATGACGTGCTGGATGTCTATGCCGATGCCGCGCGCCAGCCGGGCGCATTGACTGCAATGATAAACTGGTATCGCGCCGCCGCCCGGCACCGCCGCCAGCTGGCGGTTGGCGATGGCCGGGTGCATGTGCCGGTGCTGATCATCTGGGGGGAAGCAGACACTGCGCTTGGTCTGGAGACCCTGCCCGGCACGAACAAATATGTGCCGGATCTGCATGTCCACCGCCTGCCGCGGGTGTCGCACTGGGTGCAGCAGGAAGCGCCGGAGGCCGTCAATGTCATTCTGAGGGACTGGCTGCACCCGCCCGCACCTACAACCGGGGAGCATGATTGATGGCACAGGCGGAATTCCGCAGCATTGCAACCAACGGTATCCAGCTGCGCGCGGCCTGCGCCGGCGGGGATGGGCCGCTGCTGGTTCTGGTGCATGGTTTTCCCGAAAGCTGGGCGGCCTGGCGGCATCAGATCGGGCCGCTGGCAGCGGCCGGCTACAAGGTGCGCGCCATCGACTGTCGCGGCTATGGCGGCAGCGACAAGCCGCACGCCGTCGAAGCCTATGACCTGAACAGCATGACGCGCGACATCGCCGGCGTGATCGAGGCCGAAGGCGGCGGCCAGCCGGCCATCATCATTGGCCATGACTGGGGGGCGATGCTGGTCTGGTATACGGCCTTGCTGTTTCCACGGCATGTGCGCGCGGTCGCCGCCCTGTCGGTGCCGTTCACTGGCGTGTCCGAAGTGGCGTTCATCGATGCCCTGAAACCGGTTTATGCCGATCGCGGGCTGTTCTTCTATCAGGATTATTTCCAGCAGCCGGGCGTGGCCGAGGCCGAAGCCGAGGCCGATCTCGGGCGTTTCATCCGCATGTTCTATTACTGGCTTGCCGGCGAAGCGCCCGAAGGGCTGGGCGATCGCCGTCCGGCCAGCTCGAAACTGCTGGACGGGCTGATCGACCCGGACCCGTTCCCGGCCTGGCTGCCACCAGCGGACATCCGCTATCTGGTGGAGGAATTCCGCCGCAGTGGCCTGCGCGGCCCGCTCAACCGCTATCGCAACCAGCAGCGCGATGTGGAATTTCTGAAACCCTGGCGCGGCCAGTCCATCACCCAGCCGGCGTTGTTCATTGCCGGCACCCGCGATGCCGTGCTGTCGATGGCGCCGGGTGTCGATCTGGTGGCGGCGATGCGCGCAGTCGTGCCGAACTTGCGCGCGATGCATTTATTGCCCGGCTGCGGCCACTGGACCCAGCAGGAACGCCCGGCCGAAGTGACTGAGGCGCTGCTGCAATGGCTGCGCGAACTGGATGGCAGTTTAACCGGCGCTGGCTGAGACTGCCTGCAGCCGGCGCAGGGCTTCGTCGCGACCAATGAGCGGCAGCAACGCCGCCATGTCGGGGCCGTGCATCTGCCCGGTGAGCGCCAGCCGCAGCGGCGCGAACAGCCCCTTGCCGCGCCGGCCCGTCGCGGTCTTCAGCGCTGCCACCAGCTGTGCCCAGACCTCTGGCCCGAAATCCAGCCCGGCAAGGGTTTCGGCGGCGTCGAGCAGATAGCTGCGGTCGTCGTCGCGGATATCAGGGGTTGCAATCGGCCCGTCGATGACGGCTTGCCAGGTCGCGGCATCGGCCAGGGTCTGCAGATTGCCGCGCACGGCGGCCCAGGCGTCCGCGCTCAGTTCGATGCGGTCGCGGACATCGGCGTAATCCAGCTGGTGCAGGATATGCGCGTTGAGCCGGCTCAGTTCCTCCTCGTCGAAGCGCGCGGTGGCGCGCCCCAGATTGCCGATGTCGAAACCCGCGAACAGTTCAGCGTCGCTGGTCACGGCTTCGACCGGCAGGCTGGTGCCCAGACGCGCCAGCAATGCCTTGATTGCGATCGGCTCGATTCCGGCCTGGCGGAATTCGGCAATGCCGATCGAGCCCAGCCGCTTGGACAGGGCGCCATCACTGCCGGTCAGCAGCGCGGCATGGCCGAATTCCGGCGGCGTGGCGCCGAGACTGGCGAACATCTGCAACTGGATTCCGGTGTTGGTCACATGGTCCTCGCCGCGCACGACATGGCTGACGCCCATGTCGATATCGTCGATGACGCTGGGCAACATATAAAGCCAGCTGCCATCGGCACGGCGAATGACCGGGTCCGACAGTGATTCCACGTCGATATGGCAGGCACCGCGCACCAGATCCTGCCAGCTTTGCGGCAGCGCCGGATCGAGCCGGAAGCGCCAGTGCGGCGCCACGCCGTCGCTGGCGAAACGGGCATGATCGGCATCGGTCAGCTTGAGGGCGGCGCGGTCATAAACCGGCGGTTCGCCGCGCCCGAGCAGCAGGCGGCGCTTCAGTTCCAGTTCTTCCGGCGTTTCATAAGCGCGATAGATCTGGCCGGATTGCGCGAGGCGCTGGAACATTTCCTCATAGCGGTGCAGCCGCGCCGATTGTTTCTCTTCCCGGTCCGGGCGCAGGCCCAGCCAGTCGAGATCGGCGCGGATCGAATCGGCATATTCCGCCCGCGAGCGCGCCTGATCGGTATCATCGAGGCGCAGGATGAACTGGCCGCCGGTCTTGCGTGCCAAAAGCCAGTTCAGCAATGCGGTGCGGATATTGCCGATATGAAGATGCCCGGTGGGCGAGGGGGCGAAGCGCGTGACGGTCATGGCTGGCGGCGATAATCCGCAAAGCCGCGCGACGCAAATGCGAAAGCGCAGACGCGGCCGAATCGCTCAGCCGCGAAAGCTGTCCTTGGCGGCGCGGCGTGCCCCCAGTTCGGCCGCATCCACCGCGCGCAGAAAGGGGTTGGTGGCGAATTCCTCACGCAGTTGGAACGGCACTGTCGGCTGGTTGGCTTCGCGGGCGCGCTGCACTTCGGCAAAGCGTTGCTGCAAGGCGGCATTGTCCGGCTCTATGGTGATTGCAAAGCGCGCGTTCGACAAGGTGTATTCATGCGCGCAATAGACATGGGTGTCGGCCGGCAATGCTTTCAGTTTCTGCATCGCCGCGAACATATCGGCCGGGGTGCCTTCGAACAGCCGGCCGCAGCCCATGGCGAACAGGGTATCGCCGCAAAACAGCGCGCGCGCAGACGGGAAATGATAGGCGATATGGCCGGCGGTGTGGGCGCCGACGAACAGCACATCGGCGGTGTGTTCGCCCAATGTTACCTGGTCACCTTCCTGAACGGCGCGGTTCATGCCCGGAATCGGGTGCGATTCGCCCGCCGGGCCAATGATGGTGCAGCCGCTTTCCTGCTGGATATCGAGATTGCCGCCGACATGGTCGGGGTGCCAGTGGGTGTTGAGGATATGGCTGATGCGCAACCCCCGATCCTGCGCGGCCTGCAATACCGGCGCGCTTTCGGCCGGGTCGATGACGGCGACCGTGCCGGGGGCATATTCGAACAGCCAGATGTAATTGTCGGACAGCGCCGGCACGCGGTGCACAATGGCGGTCATCACCAGCTCCCGATGTTTTGCGCGGATGCCCAGGGCTCCTGCGGCGGCAGGGCATTGCCTTGTTGCAACAATTCGATGGAAATGCCGTCGGGGGTCTTCACGAATGCCATATGCCCGTCACGCGGCGGCCGGTTGATGGTGACTCCATTGTCGGCAAGCTTCTGGCACAGGGCGTAGATGTCATCGACATGATAGGCGAGATGGCCGAAATTGCGGCCGCCGTCATAGCCCGATTCGTCCCAGTTGTGGGTCAGTTCCACCTGCGCCGATTCGTCGCCCGGCGCCGCCAGGAAGATCAAAGAGAATCGCCCGGCTTCATTGTCGACGCGGCGGAGTTCGCGCAGGCCCAGAAGGTTGAAGAAGCGGATCGTTGCTTCCGGGTCCGATACCCGAAGCATGCTGTGCAGATATTTCATTGGTTCCGTTCCATCGTCATGACTGCAGGGATCTGCCTTCATAGCCCTCCAGCAGGGTGATGAACCAGCCCGGCACCGGGGCGGGGCGGCCACGCACTTCGGCGACATGCACCTGCACGGTTTCGCCGCTGGCGCGCAGATCCTCGCCCTGTTCGCCATTCACCAGGCCGTGGATTTCCAGCGCCACGGTGATCGAACTTTTGCCGATGCGGTCGGTGCGGCAACAGATCAGGATTTCTTCATCGAGCAGAATGGGCGCACGATATTCGACCAGCCCGCGCACCATATGGAATTCGGCGTCGCCGACCAGCGCGGATTTTTCATAGAAGCCGGCGGCGCGCCAATATTCCGTCAGCGCGATGTCGAAATATTCCAGATAGCGGCTGTTATAGGCCACAGCCTGGGCATCAATTTCCGGATAATACACGCGCTTGCGGAATGCGAAACGGAAATCGGATCTTGCCATAATCGGGATGTTCCTTTGCCAAGCGTGCTGAAAGTACTGCAAACCGGGTCCGTTCGTGGCTGTCAAGCTGGCGCATTGCTGTTATTGTGCTGGTCATGCCGCTGGCCAGGGTTGGGCCGCCGCATCCAAACATGCAGCCGGGAGGAATGAAGTCCATGACCGAACGCGACAAGTCCACTGCCATTGTCGGTGTCGTTGCCGGCGCATTGCTCGGAATCGGCATTGCCGTTGCCGGTTTTGCAGTTGCCGGCGGCCTGTCCGAGCTGCGCAGCGGGCCATCGCTGGTGACCGTGCGCGGGCTTTCCGAGCGCGATGTGATGGCGGATCTGGCGACCTGGGAGATTGCGACGCAATCGAACGGTTCGGAGCTGGCCGCGGTGCAGCGCAAGGCGGATGCCGATGCTGCTGCGGTGCGTGAATTTCTCGGCAGCCACGGCTTCACGCCCGAGGAAATCCAGAATCGTGGCAGTTCGGTGCAGCAATATTTCGACAGCCAGCGCGGCCAGATGAACATCACCATCCGGCAACGCTTTCTGGCGCGCACGCAGGATGTGGCGCGGATGCAGAAAACTTTTGCCGATCAGGCCGCGATGATTCGCAAGGGCGTCGCCTTTGACAATGAGCGCGGCAGCGTGGTTTACAGCTTTACCGGGCTGAACGATGTGAAACCGGAAATGATCGGCGAAGCAACCCGCAGCGCCCGCGATGCCGCCGAACAGTTCGCCAAGGACAGCGATACCAGCGTCGGCGGCATCCGTCAGGCGACTCAGGGCTATTTCACCATCACCGGCCGCGATGGCGATGTCGGCTCCGGTTCCGATACCCCGTTTCAGAAACTGCGCGTCGTCACCACGGTGGAATTCCGCTTGAAATAGGGCCGCGGGCCGGGGCGGTCAGCCGCCCCCGCTGTCCCAGTTGTCCCAGTTTTCCCACGGCAGCGGCCAGCCTTCCTGCCAGAGGTGGACTCCGTGCGTGACGGCGGCGATGAGCACGATCGCGCACAGAATCATGAGATAGTCCCAGGGCAGCAGGCCAGCGCCGCCGATCCCCCGGCGCGCGTGCATGAGCGCTGCCAGCAGCAGAATTGCCAATGCGACGGCGGTAATCAAAATGGTTGCAATCCAGCCCATGCCGTTGTTCCTTAGGCATGTTTGGGGGGAAAGGGAATCACTGGCATGGCTGCTGCGGCGTGTCGCTGTGGATGGGGGCGTTGCGGCCATGCGGGTTCACGGCGCATTCAAGCGTGAAAGCACAATTGCAATCGCCATGATCATCGGGAAATTCGCTTTGTTTCAGGCGGTCTTGCCATGGCCATCTGGGGCGCCGGCCTGATGCCGACTGTGCCCCGGCTGCTGGCTGTGGCGGCCGTTCTGGCTGCGTCGCTGGTGGCTGGCGCCACCCGGGCCGAAAGCGAAAGGCTGCGCAAACTGCCGGTGCGAATCATCCAGAGCATGCCGGAGGCGCATTGGACGGTGCGTAAATCGGATGCCGTGCACTGTCTGGCCGCCGAGCGGATCATTGGCGCCGAATTCCGCGATCCGCAACAGACCGACCTCATCATGGAGAATGGCGCGCGCTATCGGCTGACCTTTGCCCAAGCCTGTCCGGAACTCGGTTACTACACCAGCTTTTATTACCATTATGGCCGGGACCGGAAATTCTGCAGCGGCCGCGATCCGGTGATCACCCGCGCCGGCACTGCCTGTGCCGTCCGCGATATTGTCCGCCTGCACCGGGTGCGGTCGGACAAGCCGGCTGGCACGCGCAAGGATTAGCGGGCGGGACTGTAATGCTGCGCCATGGTGGCAACAGCTGCGGCTTTTTTGCATCCATCCTGGTGCTGAAAAACTGCGCCGCGGTAGAAAATTCTGGACAATCATCAGCCTGACTGATTGAGTGGGGGTCTGATCGGCTTGGGAGGGCTGAACAGACAGGGTACAGACACGCTGGAGGAGGTGTGACTGTCCCCGTCGCAGGTATTTCGCCTTTCTCGGCCGAGCGGGGATGCGTCGGGATTTTCCCCCGACGCAGCAGAGGGAGAGAGCGGGATGAAGATTCCATCAACCATGCGTGCGTGCATGCTGTTGTCGGCGGCGTCTGTCTGGGGGCTGTCGGCGGCGTCCGTGCTGGCTCAGGCCGGCAGTGTCGAAGACATTATCGTGACAGCGCAGCGGCAGGCGCAGAGCCTGCAGGATGTGCCGATTGCCGTGTCGGCCTTTTCCGCAGAAGCGCTGGCCGAAAAGCAGATCAACAACACCACGCAGTTGCAATTGTCGCTTCCCAACATCACCTTCACCAAGGGCAATTTCACGACTTCGAGCTTCACCATTCGCGGCATTGGCGACCTGTGCGTCGGCATTTCCTGTGATGCCGCGACATCCATCAACATGAACGACATGCCATTGTTCGCGACGCGCATTTTCGAAACCGAATATTTCGATGTCGAGCGCGTGGAAGTGCTGCGCGGGCCGCAGGGCACGCTGTTTGGCCGCAATGCAACGGCGGGTTCGATCAATTTCGTCAGCGCCAAGCCCGATGCCGACGCCCTCGCGGTGTCTGGCGAAGCCGGCTATGGCAATTACAACGAAGTCCGCCTGACCGGCATGCTGAATGTGCCGCTGACCAGCAATCTCGCGGTGCGGGTGGCAGGTTTTTACCTGCGCCATGATGGCTTCACCAAAAATATCTACAACGACGAGTCCATGGACGGTCGCGACATGTATGCTTTTCGCGGCTCGCTGCGCTGGCAGCCGACGGATGCCACCACCATCGACCTGATGGCCTATTATTTCCGCGAGGATGACGACCGGCTGCGCATCCAGAAGCAGATGTGCCAGCGCGACCCGACCGGCGTGCTCGGCTGTCTGCCGGCCAGGCGCGGCTATGAATATGCCAATGGCAATTCGCTGCTGGGCGGCACCCTGCCGTCGCGGGAATTCCTGACCATTGCCGCCGGACCGACCCTGGGCAGCGTCGGGTTGAACAGCGTCTATGGCCCGGATGTCTTTGCCGGCATCGTCAACCCGGCCGACCCGCGCGTCGTCAACACCAATTACCAGCCAAGCTATCTGACCGATGAACTGCAATTGCAGGCGCATATCGAACATGATTTTGGCGGCGTGGTGGCCAAATTGTCGGGCCAGTATCAGAAGAACAAGGTGATCTCGAGCCAGGACTATAATCTGGCGCGGCAGAATCCGGCCGTTTACGCGGAAGGGTTGCAGAACATGCTGGGGCTGGCGACGGTGTTGCCACAGTTCCAGACTCTGGCCGATATCGTGCTGCCCAATGGCCTTGCCGGGCCTTATTGCTCGTCGCGGCTGGATGTGCGCGATGGCATGGGGGCCTATAATGGCAACAGCTATTGCGACGATCTGCCGCCAACCTTCGACCGCTCGCAGCAATATGTGAAGGGCTGGGGTGTGGAGGGCGTCGTCACCACGGATTTCGACGGGCCGCTGAATTTCCTCGCGGGTGCCACTTATAATGACGTCAGGGTCCGCAACGGCGACTATATGATCAGCGGCTTTACCCTGGATTATGTCGCCGGCGTGCTGGGCGCGGCGCAGTCGCTGGGCAATCCGGATCTGGGCTCCGTCGTGCTCGGGCCGCCGATTTTCTGGAGCAATACCGATTTCTTCCATTTGAAAAGCTGGGGGCTGTTCGGCGAAGTCTATTATGAACCGACCGACCGGCTGAAGATCACTGCCGGCCTGCGCCTCAACCGCGACAAGAAATTCCTGCGCGCGCGTTCCACCCTGCTGAGCTTTCTGGCACCGATCGGAATCAGCGATGCGTTTGATTCGCCCTATGTCGGCAGCTTTGACGCCGATGCCGGGCGCGATGGCAATCAGCTCTGGCAGGAACGCACCGTATCGTTCAGCGAGCTGACCGGGCGTTTTGTCATCGATTATCAGGTCACGCCGGACAATCTGCTCTATGCGTCCTATTCGCGCGGCTATAAATCCGGCGGCATCAATCCGCCAACCCAGCCGATTTTCGGCGTGCCCGACGATTTCCAGCCGGAATTCGTCAATGCCTTTGAAATCGGCTCGAAAAACCGCTTCCTGGATGGTGCCCTGCAGATCAATGCAACGGCCTTTTATTACCAATACAAGAGCCTGCAATTGTCCCGCATCATTGCCCGCACGGCGGTCAACGACAATGTCGACGCCAATATCTGGGGCCTCGAGCTGGAAACCATCATCCACCCGGTGCCGCAGCTCGCCGTCAACATCAGCGCGTCCTATCTGCGTGCCAA
>CAZIAA010000042.1:5949-9129 GCA_964537365.1 uncultured Sandaracinobacter sp. | reverse complement strand
CCGCCGGGGTCATTTCCGTCACATGCAAAATCCGCTGCCCGAGTTCGCTTTCCATATAGACGCCGGCCAGTTCCGCCGAGCCGACCGGTTTACCATAGGTGGAGGGAATCAGATATTCTTCGGCAATCTGCTGATAATCGAGGTAGATTTCCCGATAGCGCGCGGCATCGCGGGGTGAATATCGCGCAATCGCATCGACCGTGCGATCAAGGTCAGCATAAAGGATGATGGCGCTGCCATCGGCGCGCAGCAGGGCGGCGGCGGCTTCGGGGCGGACATAGACGCAGCCATCCGCCTCGAGGCCGAGGTCGGCATAGGGCGGCGCCACATCCAGCATCATCATGTAATTGGCATGCAGGTTGAAGCGAAATCCGGAGAATTCCTCGGTGACGAGGGCGCCACCGGTTTCATGGCGGCGCTCGATCAGCAGCACGCGGGCGCCGGCGCGCGACAGATAGGCGCCCGCGGTCAGACCGTTGTGGCCGGCGCCGACGATCGCGACATCATATTCCGCATCCTGCGACATGATTTCCTCTCCTCCCCCCCATGACTCTTGCCCGCGGCTGTTGCCCTGCGGCTGTCAGTCCATGGTGAAACGCTGCGTGCCGCCCTGGCGGCGGATCAGTTCGGCCGCGCCCTCGAATGCCTGCCCGCACCACCAGTCCGGCCGGTCCAGCCCAAGCACATCCATCACTTCATTGGCGGCGACGGTTCCGGCCGAAAGCGTGGTGTAATTGCCGGCGCTGAAGGACTGCGAGATGAAGAAGCGGTCGATCGGTGTGGATGGCGCGCCACAGCCGGAAAACGGTTTCCAGCTCCACATCTGGCCTTCGGTGACCGAGCCCGACGGGTGCATGTTGCCGCCGCAATGCGGGTTGCGGCGCATGTAATCATGCGGTGTGTTGACATAGCGGGCGATTTTCGCGCGCTTCAGATTGGGCAGATATTGCGCCAGCACATCCTCCACCTTGTCGGCATAGGATTCGCGCAATTCATCCCATTTGTCCGGGCCACCCAGCGGGCGGATTTCATAGGGCACCATCGCCCAGGTGAGGATGGTGTATTGCCCGGGCGGCGCCTGCGTCGGATCGGCGATGCAGTAATTGAAGCAGCCACCCCAGACGACGGGCGGATCGGCGGGGATGCCGGTCACCATGCAGCTGTCGATCAGGCGCGTTACATCGGCCATGGATTCAGCGCCGAAATTGAACACGAAAGTGTCATTCACGCCGGGAAAACGCGCATTGGCGGCGAAATCCGGCCGTTCATTCAGCACATAATAATTGGTGAACAAGGACGAGCCGCGATAATCGAAACGGGCAAGGGCGGCCTGCGCAGCGGTGTCCAGATGTTCCTTGCCAATGAGGTTCAGGAAAGTCGGTCTGGCGCTCAAATTGCTGATGACGGCCTTGGACGCCCGGAACTCCGCTTCCGGATAGGATGCCAGTTTCGACAGCACCACGCCTTTCGCTTCATTATTCTCGACAATCACCTTGTCGACCGGGCAGTTGTAATACAGCTTACCGCCATAGTGCTGGAAACAACGCACCAGCGCATGCACCAGATCATGGCTGCCGCCACGCGCGGTATAGCCGCCGTCAGCGGTGAATGTGGTGAGGAAATTGACCATCGCCAGCGGGCCGACGAAACGGCTGGAAATCACATCCAATCCGCCAGTTGCCGGCAGGCTCATCATGCCAAGGCGGATCTGCTCGTTTTCGAACAGACAGTTCATCAACTCGACGCCGGTCATGTACAGCCAGTCCCTGGGCAGAACCGGCACATTGGCGTTGCGGTCGAGGAAATCCAGAAAGCCCTGATCCGTCGCCTTTTGCATATAGGCGGCATTGGCATATTCCGGCATCATGGCGCCGAAGTAGTTGACGATGCTGCGATAGGTTTCGGCATCCTTCGGCGAAATGCGCTGCCAGGCTTCATAGGTGTCGCGCACGTCCTGCCCGCCCAGCAGCACGGCATTGCCGTCCAGAAACGGGTGGAAATAGGCATATTTCGCTCCCGGCGCGCGCAGCAGCTCAAGGCCAAAGCGTTCCAGTTCGAGATCGACATAGGCCGGCCCGAAATGCGGCATCAGCAATGACGCATGCATGTTCACCTTGACGCCGGGATGCAGCACTTCCTCAGTGGCGCAGAAGGTGCCGGATTCATCCCGGCGTTCGAACAGGGCAACCGACAGGCCGGATTTCTGCAGATAGGCTGCAGTCGTCAATCCGTTCACACCGGCGCCAATGATGATGACATCATAATCGGTTTTCAGTTTCGACATGCGGGCAACCTTCCTCCCCTGCCGCGAATTACTTGCGCGGCATGGTCTCGCGTGATCGAATCGTCAGTATAGTTGACGTAATTGCCAGTGTCGTCAATCCATCAATACTGCGGCAAATGGCCACTTGAATCTTGTGTCATGGCGGTGAATGCCGAACAGGCCGGCGCCTGTGCGCGGCCTTCCGTCCTTGCCCTGGGCAAGGCGGGCGCAAACAGCACGGATTGCGGGCGTGGCCGTCAGTCGCGACGTTCGCTCCAGGGCGGGAGATTTTCGCCGGTGTGCCAGGCCTGCAGGCTGATTCCGCGGCCGCGCACAGCATCGCTGCGCCAGCGGTCGGCGCGGGCGAGGGCGGCGAAATCGCGCCGCCGACGCAACAGGAAGACAATGATCCCGACCGCGGTAGCGATGGCGGCATTGCGCAGAAGTTCGTCGATGCTGGCCGAAATGCTGCAGGCCAGCAGCACGAACAGCAGCAGCAGACAGCCGTCGGCGATCATTTTGCGCTGCACCCGGCGGGCCAGCGCGGCCTGTTGCAGACGCCCATCGGCCGGGTCGGGCAGGCTGATGTTGCCATCGCCGGATGCCCTGTCGGCGGCAATCAGGGCCTCTGCGGGCAGCGTGCCGACTGGTTCCCGTGCATATGGTGCGAAATGTCTGGACATGATTGCCTGCTGCCTTTTTGCCGCGCCTTCCCGACAGAGATGACGGCGGCGGCAGGCAGAAGTTTAATCCGTCCCTGCGCGGAAGCCCGGCGCCAGGCCGGGCCTTGGGCCAGTGGTTCAGGCCAGCGTTTTCAGCGCCGATGCTTCATAGGCAGCGAAATCGGTTGCGCCGGTGCGGATCTTTTCCACCCAGTCGGCATTGACGATCAGCGCCCGGCCAATGGCCACCAGATC
>CAZIAA010000042.1:0-5939 GCA_964537365.1 uncultured Sandaracinobacter sp. | reverse complement strand
GGCTTCCAGCCGCTCGACCAGCCCGTCGATCGAAGTCGGCTGCGAGGATTCCCCGCCAAGTGCGGCAATGAATTCGCCCGAAAGCCCGACCGAGCCGACCGTGATCGACGGCTTGCCCGTGAGCTTCCGCGTCCAGCCGGCGAAATTCAGCGACGAGCCATCGAATTCCGGTTCCCAGAAACGCCGTTGCGAGCAGTGGAAAATGTCCACCCCGGCCTCGGCCAGCGGATTCAGCCAATCGGCCATTTGCTGTGGCGATGCAGCCAGCTTGCAATTGTAATCCTGTTGTTTCCATTGCGACAGCCGCAGGATGAGCGGAAAATCCGGACCAATGGCGGCGCGCACTGCAGAGACCACTTCGCGGCCGAAACGATTGCGGTCCTGGCCCCAGATGTCGCTGCGGCGGTTGCTGCCTTCCCATTGGAACTGGTCGATCAGATAGCCATGCGCGCCATGCAGTTCGATGGCGTCAAAGCCCAGCCTTTTCGCGGCGGTGGCGGCGCTGGCATAGGCGCGGATGCTGGCATCGATGTCGGCCAGAGTCATTTCCCGGCCCCAGGGGTGGCGGGAATGGTACAAGCCGGATGGGCTTTCGGCATGGGTTTCGTCGCGGTGGCGGGGGTTGATGGCGGCGCCGACATGCCATAATTGCGGCGCGATGCGGCCACCTTCGGCATGCACGGCTTCGACCACGCGGGCCCAGCCTTCGAGGGCGGCTTCGCCATGAAAATGCGGCACCCGCGGGTCATTGGCGGCGCCCGGCCGGTTGATGACGGTGCCTTCGGTCACGATCAGGCCGACGCCGCGGGCGGCACGGCGGGCATAATAACGCGCGACATCCTCCCCCGGCACGCCACCGGGGGAGAAACTGCGTGTCATCGGCGCCATCACGATCCGGTTCGGAAGCGACAGTTTCTCGGACACAAAGGGTGCAAACAGTGCAGCATGGGCTGCATCAGCAATGCCGACACCCGGCCGGGGATTGGCAGTCATCGGCTTTGCGGATCCTCCGTCAGGCAGGTGTGGCGGTTTCAGCCCGGTGTCGTGGTTGCAGGCGGGTCGCTTGCTGGAAAGCTGTCGGCCAGCTCCTTGTCAAGCTCGGTCCTGGTTTCGGGCGGTCCGGTCTCGCCATGGGCGATGTTGGACTGGATGCTTTCGTCGATACGGCGGCGTTGTTCGGCTGTGGTTTCCGGCTGGCGCTGTTTGAACTCGGCATAGGATTCGCCATAGACATAGTCGCGCATTTCCGTCTGCGTCAGCGGCGTCGACGTGTCCATGGAGGCCTGCACCAGCCATTCCACCAGACAATTGCGGCAGAAGCCGGCGGTCGCCATCAGATCGGCATTGGTGATGTCCTGCCGCGCCTGCAGATGTTTCACCAGCCGCTGAAACGCGGCCGCTTCCAGTACTTGCATATTCGGGTGCCGGGGTTCGTTCATGATTCCCTCCATCCTTGCGAGGCCATAGCTGCGCTGCGGACAAATGTGGCAGCGGGCTATGGCAGCTTCATACCCTTTCAGTATATGGTTTCCACACGCCGAATGCCAGTTTTGCCGGACTGGCGGGCCGGAATTTGATCCACGGCCTGATTCGCAGGCCGGCTTGCCGACAGGGGATGACCAGATTGTCAAATGAACGCCCGCCGCGTGCCCGCTCGCCCCGCGCCCGCCATGTTCGTGTGCTGGCGACTTTGGGGCCGGCCTCGGCCTCGGCGGAACGGATCCGTGCCCTGTTCGAAGCCGGCGCCGACGCCTTTCGAATCAACATGAGCCATGGCGATCCGGACACGCAGATGCAGCTGATTGCCCGGGTGCGACAGCTGGAGTCGGAACTGGGGCGGCCGATGACGGTGCTGGCGGATCTGCAGGGGCCGAAGCTGCGCGTCGGCGTATTTGCCAATCGCAGTGTCGAACTGGTGGAAGGACAGCGCTTCCGACTTGATTCCAGCCCCGCGCCGGGCGACGCGACGCGGGTGGAATTGCCGCATCCGGAAATCCTGCGGGTGGTGCAGCCGGGCGACCGGCTGCTGCTCGATGATGGCAAGCTGGGCTTGCGCGTGATTGCCGTTGGCGATGACCATATTGAAACCGAAGTGCTGGTGGCCGGCGTGCTGTCCAACAACAAGGGCGTGAATGTGCCGGATGCCGTGCTGCCGCTGCCGGCGCTGACGGAAAAGGACCGGCATGATCTGGCCATGGCGCTGGAAGCCGGCGTCGACTGGGTGGCGCTGTCGTTCGTGCAGCGCAGCGACGATGTTGCCGAAGCCCGCAAGCTCATTCGCGGCCGGGCGCGGCTGATGGCCAAGATCGAAAAGCCGGCGGCATTGAATGATATTGATGGAATCATCGAATTGAGCGACGCCATCATGGTGGCGCGCGGCGATCTGGGCGTCGAATTGCCGCCACAGGAAGTGCCGGGCGTGCAGAAGCGGCTGGTGGCATTGGCGCGCCGCGCCGGCAAGCCGGTGGTGGTGGCGACGCAGATGCTGGAATCGATGATCGAAGTGCCCAGCCCGACCCGCGCCGAAGTGTCGGACGTGGCCAATGCCATTTACGATGGCGCCGATGCCGTCATGCTGTCGGCCGAAAGCGCGGCCGGCAAATGGCCGGTCGAAGCGGTGGCGATGATGGACGCGATTGCCCGCGAAGTCGAACATGACTGGGCCTATCAGCGGCAGATCGAATTTGTCGAAACCGCGCCGGAACCGACGACTGCAGACGCGCTGTGTCAGGCCGCGCGCAGTGTGCAGAAAACCGTGGCGGCGGCGGCGGTCGTCTGTTTCACCACCTCTGGTTCCACGGCCAGGCGCGTCGCGCGCGAACGAATCCCGTCGCATCTGCTGATTCTGACTCCGAGACTGGCGACGGCGCGGCAGCTGGGGCTGACCTGGGGGGTGCATGCCGTGCACACCCGCGATGTGCATAATTTCGAGGAAATGGTGGGCAAATCGAAACGCATGGCGCTGCGCAACCAGATGGCCGGCGCCGGCGACCGGCTGGTGATCATGGCCGGCGTACCCTTCGGCGTGCCGGGTTCCACCAATGTGCTGCATGTGGTGAGCGTGGTCGGCGATGAACTGAAGCGCCAGTCGAACCGCGCCGCAGCCGCCGGCAAGGCAGGGTAGATACCGGCGCCAGCGTTGCGCCCGGCCTAGAGCAGACCTTTGGCGCGCAGGGATTCATGGCCGCTGCGCGCCATCACCAGATGGTCGTGCAGGCGGATGCCCAGCGGCTTGGCGGCGTCGGCAATCGCCTGCGTCAATTGCACATCGGCGCGGCTGGGCGTGGGATCGCCGCTCGGGTGGTTGTGCACCAGTATGAGCGCGGATGCCTGCAATTCGATCGCCCGCTTGATGATTTCGCGCGGATAGGCCGGCGCTTCATTGACTGTGCCATCGCCGAATTTTTCATCGCGCAGCAGCCGGTTCTTGTTGTCGAGGAACAGCACCCGGAATTCTTCCGTCAGTTCATGCGCCAGCCGCGCATGCAGATAATCGATGACGGCGTTGAAATTGCCCAGCAGCGGCTTTTCCAGCACCCGGCGCTGCAATTGCCGCAGCGACAATGCCTCGACGAATTTGAGCGCGGCGGCAACCGATTCGCCCACGCCCCTGATTCGCATCAATTCACCTGGCGACGCCGCCACGACCGTCGGCAGATCGCCGAATTGCGCCAGTAATTCCTTGGCCAGCGGCTTGACGTCCTGACGCGGAATGGCCAGCGCCAGCACATATTCCAGCAATTCATAATCGTGAAAGCCATCGCCGCCGCCGGCCAATATGCGCTGGCGCATGCGATCGCGGTGGCCGGCCTTGCGCGCGCTATGTCCGGCCGGCTCGTCCGCAAACAGCGTTGCCGTTTCGCGCACCCGCCGCGGCGGCATGGTCAGGTGGCGTAAGGCGGATGGTCGAAGCCGCCCGGCGACAAAGTGAAGATCTCATAACCGGTTTCCGTGACGCCGATCGAATGTTCGAACTGCGCCGACAGGGAGCGGTCGCGGGTGACGGCGGTCCAGCCATCGGACAGGATCTTGGCGTCGGCGCGGCCGAGATTGAGCATGGGCTCGATGGTGAAGAACATGCCGGGGCGGATTTCCGGGCCTTCGCCGGCACGGCCGGCATGCACGACATTGGGCGCCATATGGAACTGCCGGCCAAGGCCATGGCCGCAGAAATCCTCTACCACCGACAAGCGGTGCTTCTGGGCGTGCGCCAGAATCGCCGCGCCAATATCGCCGATGGTGTTGCCGGGCTTTACCTGTTCGATACCAATCATCAGGGCTTCATAGGTCAGGTCGACCAGCCGCCGCGCCTTCAGCGGCGGGTCGCCGACCAGATACATGCGGCTGGTATCGCCATGCCAGCCATCCACCACCACTGTCACGTCGATGTTCATGATGTCGCCATTGCGCAGCGCCTTGGGGCCGGGGATGCCATGGCAGATGACATGGTTGATGCTGGTGCACAGGGCGTGCGAATAGCCGCGATAGAAGATCGTCGCCGAAACGCCGCCATGGGCAATGACGTAATCATAGGCGAGGTGGTCGAGTTCGATCGTGCTGACGCCCGGCTGCACATGCTCGACCAGCATGTCGAGCACTTCGGCGGCGAGACGCCCGGCTTTGCGCATGCCGGCGAAGCCGTCCGCCTGGTGGATTTCGATGGTGCGTTCATCAATCATTGCCGGATCATCTTTCTTGGAGATGGATTTAGAAGCCTTGGTGCGTTAGGGCAATGGCATGGGCAAAACTGAACCGGCAGCCAAGGTCTGGACCGCAGCGCTCGTCATCATCGGCGATGAGATCCTGTCCGGGCGCACTCAGGACGCAAATCTGGGCTATCTGGCGAAATGGCTGAACATTCAGGGCATCCGCCTGAAGGAAGCGCGCGTCGTCGAGGATGACATGCAGGCCATCGGCGACGCCGTCCTCGCCTGCCTCGATAGCTATGATTATGTGTTCACCACAGGCGGCATCGGCCCGACCCATGATGACATCACCATCGACGCCGTGGCGAAGGCGCTGGGCGTCGATGTGGTGCTGCACCCGGATGCCGTCGCCACGCTGGAAAAATATTACGGAGTCGGCATGACCGATGCGCGGCTGCGCATGGCGCGGGTGCCGGCGGGCGCGGAACTGGTCGAAAATCCGGAAACCGGCGCGCCGGGCATTCGCATCGGCCGGCTGTTCATCATGGCTGGCGTGCCGAAAATCACCCAGGGCATGCTGCGCGGGCTGGATGGCAAACTGCAGGGCGGCTTGCCGGTGCTGTCGCGCACCATCGGCGCCTGGACACGGGAAAGCCGGGTGGCGGAATTGCTGGCGCGGTTGCAGGATGCGCATGAAGGCGTGCTGGTCGGCTCCTATCCGTTCTGGCGCGATGGCCGTTCGGGTGCGAATTTCGTCCTGCGTTCGGTCGATGCCGAAAAGCTGAATGCTGCCTGCGAGGCACTGAAACATGGCCTGGACGCGGATGGCATCCCACCACATGAGGGCGAGATATGAACATGCTGCGCACCATCCTGATCGTCATTCTGGCATTGCCGCTGATTTACTTCACCTGGTGGAACGATGGCTTTGTCCTCATCAATGATGTGGCCTTTGCCGTTCTGGGCTTTGGTTCGGCCAAATATGAAGTGGATGTCCGCGTCGTCGTGCTGGTGGCGTTCCTGCTCGGCTTCGTGCCGTTGTGGCTGTTGGGCACGGCGCAGCGCCTGATCTGGCGGCGGCGGCTGACCAAGCTGGAAAACCGGCTGGGCGATGTCGAAACCGAGCTGGAGCAGGCCAAGGTCGAATTGCTGCGGCCGCCGGCTGCACCTGTCCGTTCGGCCCCGTCCCCACCCGCCCCCGCCCCGGTGGTCGAGCCGGAATTACCGCCACAGGCGCCCGTTCCGCCCGCAGTGGATGAACCATTGCCGGATTCGATGCCGCCCACGGATTCC
>CAZIAA010000041.1:0-9202 GCA_964537365.1 uncultured Sandaracinobacter sp. | reverse complement strand
GCCTTCGATCTTGCCACCCATCGCGGTTACGACAGCGACCATCCGCGCGTGGTCGGTGATGTGGGCAAGGCCGGCGTGGCCATCGACAGCGTCGAGGACATGAAAATCCTGTTCGACGGCATTCCGTTGGACAAAATGTCGGTTTCGATGACGATGAACGGCGCCGTCATCCCGATTCTGGCCTTCTTCATCGTGGCGGGCGAAGAGCAGGGGGTGGATCGCAAGCTGCTGGATGGGACGATTCAGAATGACATTCTGAAAGAATTCATGGTCCGCAACACCTATATCTATCCGCCGGAACCGTCGATGCGGATCATTTCGGATATTTTCGCCTATACCAGCCGCGAGATGCCGAAATTCAATTCCATTTCCATTTCCGGCTATCACATGCAGGAAGCCGGCGCGACACAGTTGCAGGAACTGGCCTTCACCATCGCCGATGGCATGGAATATGTGAAATATGGCGTCAGATCCGGTCTCGATATCGACCAGTTCGCTGGCCGGCTGTCGTTCTTTTTCGCCATCGGCATGAATTTCTTCATGGAAGTGGCCAAGCTGCGCGCGGCGCGCACCCTGTGGTATCGCGCCATGACCATGCTCGGCGCGAAAGAGGAACGCTCGAAGATGCTGCGCACGCACTGCCAGACTTCGGGCGTGTCGCTGACCGAGCAGGATCCCTATAACAACGTCATCCGCACCACCATCGAGGCCATGGCGGCAATGCTGGGCGGCACCCAGTCGCTGCACACCAATGCGCTGGACGAAGCCATCGCCCTGCCGACCGATTTTTCCGCCCGCATCGCCCGCAACACGCAGATCGTGCTGCAGGAAGAAACCGGCATGACCAATGTCGTCGATCCGCTGGGCGGTTCTTATTATGTCGAAAGCCTGACCCGGGAACTGGTCGACAAGGCCTGGGAAATCATCGAGCGGGTGGAACGTGAAGGCGGCATGGCGAAGGCGGTTGCAGCCGGCTGGCCGAAAGCCATGATCGAAGAAGCGGCCGCAGCGCGGCAGGCCAGCGTCGACCGTGGTGACGCCGTGATCGTCGGTGTCAACAAATACCGCCTGGCCGAAGAAGACCCGATCGAGACTCTGGAAGTCGACAACACCAAAGTGCGCGAATCGCAGATCGCCCGCATCGTGCAGTTGAAGGCCAGCCGCGACGAGGACAAATGCCAGGCGGCGCTGAAGGCGCTGGCCCAGGGTGCGGCCAGCAAGGCCAGCTGGGAAAGCAATCTGCTGGCGCTTGCGGTCGAGGCAGCGCGCGCGCGCGCCACATTGGGCGAGATTTCCGCCGCCATGGAATCCGCTTTTGGCCGCTATGAAACACTGCCGACGCCGGTGCATGGAGTCTATGCCCAGCCCTATGCCGAAGATGCGCGCTGGCAGCAGGTGCTGAACGGGGTCAAGGCGGTGGAGAAGCGTCTGGGCCGCAAGCCCAAGCTGCTGGTTGCGAAAATGGGCCAGGATGGCCATGATCGCGGTGCCAATGTGGTGGCATCGGCCTTTGGCGACATGGGTTTCGATGTGGTGTCCGGGCCATTGTTCCAGACGCCGGAAGAAACCGTGGTGCTGGCGCTCGAATCCTCGGTCGACATGGTGGGTGCCTCGTCGCTGGCGGGCGGCCACAAGACCTTGATTCCCGAACTGGTCCGCAGCCTGAAGGAAGCCGGCCGCAGTGACATCAAGGTGGTCGCCGGCGGAGTCATTCCGCAACGCGACTATGATTATCTGCGCGATGCCGGGGTGCAGGGCATTTATGGCCCCGGCACCAATATCGTCGAATGTGCCGCCGATGTGCTGCGCCTGCTGGGCCACAACATGCCGCCGCTGGAAGCCGAAGCTGAGTAGGCGCGATTTTGGCTGTTGTTGGGCCATTGTGGCCATTTGGGCGGAAAAATGCCGCAAAAATGCAGTTCGCGACCCATGCTGCTCTTTGCATCGGGGCAGTGACACTCTACATTGACTACAGATGAACCAATGATCGAGGAGAAAAGACCATAAGACCGCCGAGAATAGGGCGTCCGATGACGCCGCCACAGTTGAGCGGACCGCGCTACAATGAGCATATTACCATTCCCAAAGTGCGGGTGATCGACGAAAACGGCGAAAATCTGGGTGTGATGCAGACCCGCGATGCGCGTGCCCGCGCCCGCGAAGTGGGGCTTGATCTGGTCGAAGTCAGCCCCAATGCCAATCCGCCCGTGTGCAAGTTCCTGGATGTCGGGCGTTTCAAATACGAAACCCAGAAAAAGGCTGCTGCTGCGCGCAAGACGCAGAAGGTTCAGGACATCAAGGAAATCAAGATGCGCCCGAACATCGACGATCATGATTATGATGTGAAGATGCGGCGGGTGAAACAGTTCATCGAGGAAGGCGATAAGGTCAAGCTGACCTTGCGGTTCCGCGGCCGGGAACTGGCGCATGGCGAACTTGGCCTGCAGCTTCTGGACCGGGTGCGGGACGATGCCGTGGATTACGCCAAGGTCGAGCAGCACCCGCGCATGGAAGGGCGGCAGATGCTGATGATCATGGCGCCCAAGCAGCCGGTCTGAGCCGTCTGCCGCGGATCTGGCGCGCGCAGGCAGCGGCCGGATTCGGCATCCGTTTCGAAAACAAAGCAGAAAGACATGCATTGCAGATCGAGCATTGGTTTCCACTTGCGCCCATGGCCGATGGGCGCAAATCTCTGGCTGCGCTGCGGCGCTGCATTGCAATCGGCCTGCTGATGACCGGGATGACAGGAATGACTGCAACGACTGCGGCACGCGCTGCTGCTGATACGGTGGCTGCTTCGGCTTCTGTGGCCGCCAATCCGCTGCTGGCCGAGTGGCAGACGCCAGATCACACCCCGCCCTATGACCGTATCGAAGCGCGCGATTATCTGCCGGCCTTCGAACAGGCCATGCGCGATGCGCGGGCAAAGCTCGATGCCATCGCCAGCGACAGCCGTGCGCCCACATTCGCCAATACCATCGAAGCGATGGAGCAGGCGACGCGCGGTCTCAATCGGGTCGCCAATGTATTCTTTACCGTCGTGCCCAGTGATGGCACCGACGCCATTCAGAAGATCGAGGAACAGGTCTCACCCAGACTGGCGCGCTTTGACAGCGACACCTATCTCGATCCGAAGCTGTTTGCCCGCGTGCAGCAGGTCCATGCCGGCCGCGCCGGGGCCGGCCTGACGCCCGAGCAGCTGCGGCTGGTGGAAGTGGTGCAGCGGACATTCCTGCGCGCCGGCGCTGCGCTGGATGCCGCCGGCCGCGCCCGTGTTGCTGCGATTGACGAACAGCTATCGCGGCTGTCGGTGGAATTCGGCAAGCGCATATTGGCCGATCAGAAGGCCGGCGCGGTGTTTCTGGATGAAACGGAAATGGCCGGCATGCCGGCGGCATTTCAGGCTTCGGCAGCGGCGCGCGCCACGCAAGCCGGCCATCCCGGCCGCTATCAGGTCAATGCCACACGTTCGGAATTCGAATCCTTCCTGACGCTCGCCCGGAATCGCGCGGCGCGGGCCAAAGTTTTCCGCGCTTTTGATAACCGCGGCGACAATGGCAATGCCAATGACACCAACGGTATCATCCGCGACATGGTGGCATTGCGGCTGGAACGCGCGAAGCTGTTGGGCTTTGCCACCCATGCCGATTATGTGCTGGCCGAATCCATGGCCAAGACGCCGGCGGCGGCCATGCAGCTGTTGCAACAGGTCTATGATGCCGCCCGGCGCACGGCCGGGTCCGAAGAAGCCGATCTGCTGAAACTGGCGGCGGCCGATGGAATTACGCAGCTGGAGCCCTGGGACTGGCGCTATTACGCTGAAAAGCTGCGTAGCGAACGCTATGCGTTCGATGAAAATGCCCTGAAATCCTATCTGCCCAAGGAAGGCATTTTTGCTGGTCTGAAGGAAACCACTGAACGGCTGTTCGGCCTGAAGCTGGTTGAGCGCGACGATATTTCCGTCTGGGCGGATGGCGCGCGCACATTCGATGTATTCGAAGCCGATGGCCAGCGTGTGGGGCTGTTCTATGCCGACTGGTTCGCCCGCGACACCAAGGCGCCCGGCGCCTGGATGAATGAAATCCGCATGGCGAATGGCTTGAACGGCGAAAGCGCGCAAGTGGTGAACAACGCCAATTTCACCCGCCCGGCGGCCGGCGAAACGGCGTATCTGTCGCTCGACGAAGCGGAAACCATGTTCCACGAATTCGGCCATGCCCTGCATGGCCTGCTGTCGACGGCGCGCTATCCGACCTTGTCGGGAACCAATGTCTATCGCGATTTCGTTGAATTCCCCAGCCAGATCTATGAGCATTGGGCGACGGCGCGCGATATCCTGGCCCGCCATGCCCGCAACGCCAAAGGCGAGCCGATGCCGGCGGAACTGCTGGATGCCACCTTGCGCGCGCGCCATTTCAATCAGGGCTATCTGACGGTGCAGCAACTGGCGTCAGCACTGGTTGATATGGAATTGCACCAGCTGACGGAGATTCCCGCCGATTTCGATCCGCGCGCCTTTGAACGCGATACCTTGCGCCAATATGGTGTGCCGCATGCCGTCGGCATGCGGCACCGGTTGCCGCATTTCGCCCATATCTTCAACGGCGGCTATTCGGCCGGCTATTACGCCTATACCTGGGCGGAGGTGCTGGAGGCCGATGCCTTTGCCATGTGGGACGATTCCGGCGATATCTGGAACCGCGAAATCGCCGACAGCTATCGGCGCAATATTCTGGAGACCGGCAACACCCGCGACCCGGCGGACAGCTACAAGGCATTTCGCGGCCGCATGCCGAACGCCGATGCGCTGCTGAAATATCGCGGCCTCGATTGACGCCGAACTCATGAAAAAAACACGCTGGACGGGATGACCTGTCCGGCGTGTTTTTTGCTTACGCCATCGTTGCGCCTCAGCCCTTTTTCAGATGCCGGCGGCCGAGCAGTTCGGCGATCTGCACGGCGTTCAGAGCGGCGCCTTTGCGCAGATTGTCGGACACGCACCAGAATGCGAGGCCGTTCTCGACGGTGGTGTCGTTGCGCACCCGGCTGACATAGGTCGCATATTCGCCGACGCATTCAACCGGCGTCACGTAACCACCGTCCTCACGCTTGTCGACGAGCATGATTCCAGGCGCTTCACGCAGGATTTTCTGTGCCTTTTCATAAGGCAGCGGCTTTTCCGTCTCGATCCAGACGGCTTCGGAATGGCCGACGAACACCGGCACGCGCACGCAGGTCGCAGTCACCTGAATATCGGGGGACAGCATCTTGTGGGTTTCGACGACCATCTTCCATTCTTCCTTGGTATAGCCGTCGGCGCCGCTGTCGGCGTCCATGAACATATCGATGTGCGGGATCACGTTGAAAGCGATCTGCTTGGTGAATTTCTTCTGTTCCTTGTCGTCGCCGACGAAAATGGCGCGGGTCTGTTCGAACAGTTCGTCCATGCCTTCCTTGCCGGCGCCCGACACCGACTGATAGGTGGAAACGACGACGCGCTTGATGGTCGCGGCGTCGTGCAGCGGCTTCAGCGCGACGACCATTTGCGCCGTCGAACAATTCGGATTGGCGATGATATTGCGCTTGCTATAGCCGTCGATTGCATCCGGATTGACTTCGGGGACGATCAGCGGAATGTCCGGATCGGTGCGGAACAGCGAGGAATTGTCGATGACGACGCAGCCCGCCGCCGCCGCCTTGGGGGCATAGATCTTGGTCGGCCCGGAGCCACAGGCGAACAGCGCCATGTCCCAGCCGCTGAAATCGAAGCTTTCGATGGAATGCACCTTCAGCATCTGGTCGGTATCGCCGAATTCGACCTCTGACCCCTGTGAGCGCGGGCTGGCGACGGCTGCGATTTCATCCAGCGGGAAATGGCGTTCGGCGAGAACTTTCAGCATTTCGCGGCCGACATTTCCAGTGGCGCCTACAACGGCTACTCGGTAACCCAATGTTCTGTCTCCGGTTGTTGTGCCCGGGAATGCAGCGCCGCCAAGGCCTGAGCCACATGCCCAATGCAGTCGATCTGATAATATCCGCCCGATGCAGGGCCAGCAGGCCGAAGCGGGACGCTGGTCACTGCCCTGTTGCCACCGTGCCGTTACCGCCGTCTTGTCGCGCTTGTGCCCGTTACGCCGCATCCGCCAGTTTGCGGCCTGCCCGAACAAGCCCCGGGGTTCACCCGCAAGCGATTCGGATCAGTCCTGTTCGCTTGCTGCTGGAAACGCCGCAGTGCTGGCCGAGTATCTGCACCGGCGCTGCATGTAACGCGATTGCAGGCGAATTTCAACCATGCGCCCCTGCATCCGGCGGATGGACCTCTGTTGCGACAAGGCGCAATGGCGCCGTCCGGCGGCTCAGTCGGGCGGGTCGGCTTCGGCTTCTGCCATGGCTGCCTCCGGCCGGTCCGATTCATAGTGCAAGAGCTCACGCAGCAGAGTGAGACCAACGACCGTCAGCGGCACCGCCAGAATGACACCAATGGCGCCAAACAGCAGGCCGGCGGCAATAAGGGCGAAGATTGTCAGCACCGGTGGTAGTTCGGCGACGCTGGACTGGACCAGCGGCGTCACCACATTGCCCTGCACATTCTGCACGATGAGGATGGAGACGAGGGTCCAGATCCCGGTTTCCGGGCTGATCGAAAAGCCGATGAGGGTTGCCGGCACGACCACGACGATGGCGCCCAGATAAGGAACGAATTCGCACAGCCCGGCAACGAGACCGATGGCCGGCGCGGCCGGGATGCCGACGATGGTCAGCGCCACCCCGGTGAAGAATCCGATGAACAGCATGGCGATGCCCTGCGCCTTCAGCCAGGCGCTCATGGCGTCGGCGACGGCCTGCACCACATGCACGGTCTTTTTGCGTGCGGCGGGCGGGATGAGCTTCAATATGCCATTGCCATAGAGGCGCGGCTGTGCCGCCAGATAGACACCACCGACGAGGATGACGACCAGATTGGTGGCAAGGGTGCTGATGCCGCTGATGGAAGCCTGCAGGATATCGACGATGCGGCCGCCTTCCGGCATCAGCGTGTCGGCGCGGGCGATGATCTGCCGGCCGATATCGCTGCTGGTCAGCCAGCTCTGGAACACCGCCCAGGCGTCGGGCAGCCGGTCGAACAGAATCGTGAACTGATTCGCCATGAGATTGCCGAACATGGTGAACACCAGCACCAGAAACAGCAGCGGCAGGATGACCGCCAGAGTGAGCGCAATGGCGAAGGGCATGCGCAGCCGGTGTTGCAGCGCCATGGCGAATTTGTAGAAGATGAATGCAACCAGCGTTGCCGCCAGCAGCAGCAGGATGAGGTCAGTCAGCTTCCACAGCAGGATGGCGACGCCGGCGCCCGCCGCCACCACGAGAGTGCGGCGGAACAGGGCCAGGTCGGTCATGATCGCGGGCGGTTCGGCGGACATGCGGGGTGGCCCTCCATATTCCTGTGCGTGCGCCCGACAGCAATCATCATTGTCGGGCCGGTTATGGCCGGTCGCGTCGGCCAAGCAGCCGCAGCCGTAGCGCATTCAGCCGGATGAAGCCCTGGGCGTCGCGCTGGTCATAGGCGCCATGATCATCCTCGAAGGTGACGATCTGTGGATTATACAGGCTGTAGGGCGATTTCCGCCCGACCACATTCACACTGCCCTTGTACAGCTTCAATCGCACCGTACCGGTTACCTTGTGCTGGCTATGGTCGATGGCGGCCTGCAGCATTTCGCGTTCGGGGGCGAACCAGAAACCATTATAGACCAGTTCGGCATAGCGCGGCATCAGTTCATCCTTCAGATGCTGCGCACCGCGATCGAGGGTGATGGATTCGATGCCGCGATGCGCTGCCAACCAGATGGTGCCCCCCGGCGTTTCATACATGCCACGCGATTTCATTCCGACAAAGCGATTTTCCACCAGATCAAGTCGGCCGATGCCGTGCAATTTGCCCAGATCATTCAGCTTCTGCAGCAGACTGGCGGGCGACAGCCCCTCGCCATCGACTGCAACCGGGTCGCCGCGCTCGAAATCGATGGTGATGTATTGCGGCGTGTCGGGCGCGTCTTCGGGGTTGCCGGTGCGGGAATAGACATAATCCGGCGTTTCCTCCCACGGGTCTTCCAGAACCTTGCCCTCGGAGGAGGTGTGCAGCAGATTGGCATCGGTGGAAAAAGGCGATTCGCCGCGCTTGTCTTTGGGCACGGGAATCTGGTGCTTTTCGGCGAAGGCAATCAGTGCTTCGCGGCTGTGCAGATCCCATTCCCGCCAGGGTGCAATGACCCGGATATCGGGGGCAAGGGCATAATAGCCCAGTTCGAAGCGCACCTGATCATTGCCCTTGCCCGTCGCGCCATGCGACACGGCGTCGGCGCCGACGGCACGGGCGATTTCGATCTGGCGCTTGGCGATCAGCGGCCGGGCAATGGATGTGCCCAGCAGATACTGGCCTTCGTAAAGCGCATTCGCCCGCATCATCGGCGCCACATAGTCGCGCACGAATTCCTCGCGCAGATCCTCGATGAAGATCTCGCGGATGCCCATCAGTTCGGCCTTGGCGCGCGCTGGCTCCAGTTCCTCGCCCTGGCCCAGATCGGCGGTGAAGGTGACGACTTCGCAGCGGTATTCCTGTTGCAGCCATTTCAGGATGACCGAGGTGTCCAGCCCGCCGGAATATGCCAGCACCGCCTTTTTGACCGAATCGCCCATATCTGTGCCGCTGCCTTTCGCCAAGGATGTGGAAACCGGCCGCATAGGCGTGCGCGCGTGCCAGCGCAACGCCGGCCACGTCCGCCTGTGCGGCGGCAACCGTGCGGGTGCCGGGCGTCAGGCCGGTTTCAGATAGGCGCCAAAGCACCAGCCGGCATAGCTGTCGGCGCCATCGCCGACACGCACGCGCACCCAGTCGCCGCGCACTTCCAGTTCGGTGACGATGCTGCCATGCACCAATGGTCCCTGGTCGAGCTTGTCGAACGCCGTGCCCGGCCCGCCGCGAATGTTAAGACGGGATGCGGGGGTATCGACCAGCAGCCGCCGGCCGCCAGTGTCGGCCGGATCGGCGCGGTCGGACAATAATTGCTTCATCCGCATCAAGGGGAATGCCGGGCCGGGATCGACCTTGATCCGACGCACGCTATCGACATCGCGGTGGCCGACGATATCGGCAATGGACGGATAGGCGGCCAGGCAGGCGCGGATGACTTCGGTGACTTTT
>CAZIAA010000040.1:0-9206 GCA_964537365.1 uncultured Sandaracinobacter sp. | reverse complement strand
TGTGAATCCGGCCCGGCCATGCTGCCGCCGCCCAGCGGATACCAGGGGATGAAGCCGATATTGTGTTCGGTGCAGAAATCGAGCTGGGCTTCGCTTTGCAGTTCGCCGGCGAAATATTTGTTCTGGATGGTTGCAACCGGGAAAAACTGCTGGGCGGCGCGAATTTCGTCGATGCTCACTTCACTGAGGCCGACATGGCGGATGAGTCCTTCGTCGCGCATGGCGCGAATGACCCGGAACTGATCGTCGCGCGGGGTGTCCGGATCGATGCGGTGCAATTGCCACAGATCAATCCGCTCCAGCCCGAGCCGCAACAGGCTGGTGTGGACGCCGTGGCGCAGGAAATCCGGATGGCCATGCGGCTTGAATTTGCCCTTGCCGTGGCGGACGATGCCGCCCTTGGTGGCAATCACCATGTCGCCATAGGGATGCAGCACTTCGCGGATGAGGTTTTCGCTGACATAAGGGCCATAGGCTTCGGCGGTGTCGATGAAATTGATGCCGAGCGCCGCCAGCCGTGCCAGAACCGCCCGCGCCTCGGCCGGATCTTCGGGTTCGCCCCACAGGCCGGACGCGGTCAGCCGCATGGCGCCAAAGCCGAGGCGATGCACGGGCAGGTCCCCGCCGATTCGAAATGTGCCAGCATGGGCTGCATCCGGTAATCTGGCCATGGGAATCCCTTTCGGTTCAGTTGCTGCTGGCCGCCGGCAGCTTCGACACGCCCCAGACGATGACGCCGAAATAGACGCAGCCGAGCAGCATGGCGTAGATGACATCGGGGAATCGCTCATGCGTTTGCAGCATGGGGGCGCAGGCGACGGTCAGGAACAGCGTATAGGCCGGGTTGATGATCTGCGGCAGTATTTCCAGTGTGAGCAGATACAGGCTGAGGGCAATGAACAGCAGCACGGCGATCGCCAGCGCGGTCTGATTGCCCAGAGTTGCGTATTGCAGCACCCAGGCGGTGCCGACGCCCAGAAAGGCGCCCAGCGCAATGCGGGGGCCAGCCTGAAAATTCAGCTTGTCGACGCTGGCCCAATACCACAGCAACAGGAAACCAGCATAGAATGCCGCGATTCCGAACGCCATGGCGATGGCGATGTAACCGGCAACCAGCAGAATGACGATGGCAGTGATGACGAGCGCCTTGCCCGGTCCGGGGACGATGCTGACGGCTGCCTCGTTCGATTCGATGTCTTGCGCCATGAAGTGCTCCTCCTTCCATTTCTCTCTCGGACCGGATGAGACAGGCTTTTCGGGCAGGAATGCAAGCCCTAATTTTGCGGCAGGGCGGCCGGGGCAGGGATAGTCATGCCGATATCAGGATGTCTGCGGCTTCAGTTGCCGACCTTTTTCGGTTTTCGCGCCAGCCAAACGGAGCCGATGATCGCCAGAGCGATCCAGCCGGTGACCCAGAAGATTTCATTGGCCGCCAGCTGATAGGCCTGTTGCACCATCAACCGGGTCATGACGGCGGCGGCTTCCTGGGCATTCAGCCCCAGCTGCTGCAGGCTGTGCAGGCTTTCCTGATAGCGTGGCGAAAACAGGGTGACCTGATCGGCCAGGCGGGTCTGGTGCAACGCTTCGCGGCGGTCCCACATGGTGGTGATGATAGAAGCCGAAAAGCCGCCGGCGGTGATGCGGACAAAATTGGAAATGCCGGTCGCCAGCGGAATGTCTTCCGGGTCGATATCGTCCAGCTGGATGACCAGCATGGACAGAAAGAAACAGCTCATGCCGGCGCCCTGCCACAGCATGGGCAGGGTATAGTCCCAGAAGCTGCTGCCGGTGGTGAAATGGGCGCGCATGAAATAGGATATGGCAAAGGCCACCAGCGAGAATGTGGCCCAGATACGGGCATCGAAGCGGGTATTGAAGCGGACCACGATCGGAGTCATGATCAGGGCGACGATGCCGCTGGGGGCGGCATTCAGCCCTGACCAGGTGGCAGTATAGCCGACCTGGGTCTGCAGATAGAGCGGCATCAACAGCACACTGCCGAAGAACGCTGCATAGCCAAGACAGAAGGCGATTGTGGCACTGGTGAAATTGCGCTTGCGGAACAGGCGCATGTCGACGGTCGGATGTTCCTCGGTCAGTTCCCAGATCAGCCAGACCAGGAACACGATTCCGGAAATGAGGGCAAGCACGATGATCAGCGTCGAATGGAACCAGTCGGCGTCCTTGCCCTGATCGAGCATGACCTGCAGCGACCCCACCCAGACGATCAGCAGCGCAATGCCGATGCTGTCGACGCGCAGCTTGCGCGTTGGCGTTTCGCGTTTGCGCATGCCGATGGCGCAGACGGCGGCGCTGAACAGGCCGATCGGCACATTGATGAGAAAAATCCAGCCCCAGTGGAAATTGTCCGAGATATAGCCGCCCAGAACCGGTCCGGATACCGGGCCGATCAGAGTCGTCATCGACCAGACCGCCAGTGCGGTCGCCCGGCGTTCCGGCGGAAAGATCGAAATCAGCAAGGCCTGGCTGCCGGGGATGAGCGGCCCGGACACGGCACCCTGCAGCACCCGGAACAGCACCAGCGACGGCAGGCTCCAGGCGATGCCGCAGAGAAATGAGGCAATGGTGAACAGGATGATGGAGCCGATGAATGTGCGCACCACGCCGAAACGGGTCATCAGCCAGCCCGTCAATGGCACGGTCACGCCATTGGCCACGGCAAAGGAGGTTACGATCCAGGTCCCTTGCGAGGTGCTGGCGCCAAGATCACCGGCGATCGTCGGCAGCGATACATTGGCGACGGTCGTATCCAGCACCTGCATGAAGGTGCCGAGCGCCAGCGCAAAGGCGACTATGGCCAGCGCCGGCCCCCGCAGCGGGGGTATGTCGACGGTTGTGCTCAATGGCGCGAGCCGGAATTGGCGCGGATGATGCGTGCGATATCGGAGTCCACATCCGGCGCGATGCTTTCCTGGATCGCGAAGGGCTGCCGCGCCTGGCTGCCGAGCTGCGCGCCGGAACGGTCGGCGGTATCGACCCGGACAGTCGCCGACAGTCCGATACGCAGCGGCCGTTCCTCCAGTTCCTTGGCATCGAGCGCGATCCGCACCGGCAGACGCTGCACGATCTTGATCCAGTTGCCAGTGGCGTTCTGTGGCGGCAGCAGCGAGAAGGCATCGCCGCTGCCGGCGCTGAGGCCGATCACCCGGCCGTGGAACACCACGTCATTGCCATAAATGTCGGTGGTGATGCGCACCGGTTGTCCGATGCGGATATCCGCCAGCTGGGTTTCGCGGAGATTGGCGTCGATCCACACCCGCTGCAGCGGCACCACCGCCATCAGCGGCGTGCCGGCGGCGATATGCTGGCCGATCTGGACATTGCGCTTGGCGATGGTGCCGGTCACGGGGGCGACGATATGCATGTCATTGCGGCGGATGGCAGCGCGGCGATAATTGGCGATGGCGGTCTGTACCGCGGGATTGTCGCGGATTCCGGCTCCTTGCACCTGCGCTTCGGCTTTCTGCAGCCGGCTTCGGGCTGCGTTCAGAGCGGATGTCGCCGTCGTGACTGCATCCGTGGCGTGAGTGACTTCCTCGCCGGAGACAGCCCCCTTGGCGGCCGCCTGCTGCCGGCGCTGCAGATCCTGTCGTACCTTGGCCAGCTGCGTTTCGGCAGCGGCGACATCGGCCTTGCCCACTTCCACATCGGCAAAGCTGGCGCGCACGCTACGCACGGCTGCGCCCAGTTGCGCTTCAGCGGCGGCGAGTTCGACATCCGGTGTCGCCGGATCGAGATCCACCAGCGGCTGTCCGGCCAGAACGCGTTCGGTGTCGTCGGCGTAAAGGGCAATCACCGTGCCGGCGGCGCGGGCGGTCACGGTCACGGTATCGCCGGCGACATAGGCATCATCCGTTGATTGCGACGGTCCCACCAGGAACAGTCGCCAGATGGCAAAAATCACCAGCGCGACAACGACGGCCAGAGCCAGAATGGTCAGCCATCTGCGGCGCGCGCGCTGCTTGGCGCGATGGACCCGGGCGGCTTCATCCGCAGCTGCCAGAATGTCCGTGGCGTCAGGATAGCTTTCGTCGGCATTCGACAGATCGTTGTTGCCATCGGTCATGGGGCAGTCCTTGTGTCAACGGAAGCGGGCGCGCCAGTGGTTTCGATGCCGGCGCTTTCCACTTCGCCGCTGTCAAATCCGCCACCCAGGGCAAGCAGAAGCCGGACACCAGCTATGGCCTGGTCCGTTTCGAGGTTGACCGTCTGCTGGCGCGCACCGAGCAATGTGAGGTCGGCCCGGAGCAGGTCGACCCGGGTATCCAGGCCGGCGCCATAGCGCGCCTTGCTGTAATCGTGCATGTCGCGCAATGCAGTCGTCGCCACGCCCTGTTGCTGCAGATCCGCCGACAGGCGCTGGATCTGGCTGAGCGCATCGGCGGCTTCCTGCACGGCGCCCAGAACGGACTGATTGTAGCTGGCAATGGCAGCATCGAGACCGGCTGTCGCCCGGGCATAATCGGCGCGGCGCTGGCCACCATCGAAGATCGGCAAATGAATGGCGGCGCCGGCACCGGCGGTGAAGGCGTCGGAGGAAAACAGCTCGGTGATACCAAGCGCCTGCAACCCGACCAGCCCGAGCAGATTGACATTCGGATAGAAGGCCCGCCGCGCCACCTGGCGCCCGGCCGCTGCGGAATCGATGCGCAGGCGGGCGCTGAGGATGTCCGGCCGGCGTGACAGCAGATCGGCCGGCAGATTGCGCGGCAGATTCGTCAGCGCCGACAATTGCAGGTCTGTTGCAGCAATGGTCGGATAGTAATCCGCGCCACGCCCGGCCAGCAGCGCCAGGGCATGAATGAGCAGGGTTCGTTGCGCTTCGGCCCGCAGCTGCATCTGGCGGACCGCGGCCAGCTGTGCTTCTTCGCCGCGCACCGCCATGGGGCTGGCAAGCTTGCTGTCCACCCGCACCTGCATCAGGCCGACGAGATTCTTCTGCTGCCGCACCATCTGTTGCGCCAGTGCGATCTGTTGTTCGGCCCGCGCCAGTTCCACATAGGTCTGGACGACAGCGCCGGTGAGCGCCAGCCGGGCGGCATCGCGGTCGAGCATCATGGCATCCGCTTCGGCCTGTGCGGCGTGGATGGCAGCGGCCTGTCGGCCCCAGAAATCGATATTCCACGACAGATTGGCCTGCGCATCGCCGACCCATTTGGTGCTGCCGCCATAGGGCGGGGGAATGATATAGGCGTTGCTCAGCCGCTGCACCTGTTCGCTGGCGTCAAGTGCGATCTGCGGCAGGCGCGCGCCGCGGGTCGAAGCCACCATGGCATGCGACGCGCGCACCCGCGCCATGGCGATGGCGAGCGTTGGATTGCCGTGCAGCGCATCCGTGATGATCCGATCGAGCTGCGCATCGCCGAACGACCGCCACCAGTCGCTGGCGATGGCAGCGCCGGGCGCGGCGCCGAGGCCGAGCGCGGACGCCGACAGCGACTGCACTGCAATGGGTTCGCTGGGCGCGGCACAGCCTGCCAGTGCCAGGGCCGCCATCAGCCCGATTGCGGATGTCATGCGCTTCATGTCAATGTCCTGTCTGCGCATCGCCGGCTTCCAGCCGGGCCACGATCCGGCCCAGAAGAGCCAGCAGATTCGCCAGTTCGGAATCGGAGAAATCGCGCAATATGCAATTCCACAGGTCACTGATCCGCGCTGCCAGATCCGTGACAATGGCGCGCCCCTCGGGCGTGACACTCAGCCGGGTGACGCGGCGGTCTTCGGCTTCGGGCCGGCGTGCCAGCAGCCCGCGCTGTTGCAACTGATCTATCACCCGCGTCATGGCACCGCTGTTATGGTCGAGTTCGCGTGACAGTTCGGCACAGCTGGTGGCGGTGCCGCTGTAGACCAGCGCCAGCACGGTCCATTGCGTGAAGCTGATTTCGCTGTTGTCGAATACCGCTTCCGAGCGCGCCATGCCGAGCTTGCTGGCCCGGTGCAGCAGATAGCCCAGAGAAGCATGCGGCCTGAGCAGATTGACCTGATAGGGTGTGTCCATGCGATTTTGCTACCCTGGTTCCGGTGCTGCAAAATTCTGATGCCCCGGCAATGACTGCCGAGGCAGCTATTTCCTTGGCGGATGATTTGCAAGCGAAAAATGCTGCGGAATCTGGTCGAAAGCGGTTCGAGTGTCACTGGAATGCACTGGCGGAACCGGGTTTCGCAGTCTATGTCGGAAAGCTTATGGCTCTACGCAATTACCGCATTGCCCACTGGCCGTGCGACAGTTGCGCGGCCGGCCGCTTACCCGGACTGCGCAGGCGGGCGTCTCGCTGTCTTTGATCCGATGCACCAGCTGATGCACGCGATGCCCGAGGAGAATGAAGCGCAATGCCTGCAAGACCGGCCCCGGAAACGGCCAATTCTGGCACTACATCACCGACCAAGCGCATCAACCTCGGCCTGCAGGGCGGGGCCATGCACGGCGCCTTTACCTGGGGTGTGCTTGACCGTCTGCTGGCGGATGAACGCATCGAGATCGAGGCCGTGACCGGCGCTTCGGCCGGGGCGCTGAATGCAGTGGTGCTGGCGCAGGGGCTGGCCAATGGCTCGCGCGATGAAGCGCGGGCGACGCTGCGGGAATTCTGGGAGCGGATGGTGAAGCTGTTTTCGGCAACGCCGCTGGGGCTGGCGTCAAAAATGACTGGTTCCAGTCAGTGGAGCCTGAAGAATTCACCGATCTATGTCATGCTTGACATCGCTTCACGCGTGACCAGCCCCTATCAGTTCAATCCGATGAACTTCAATCCGCTGCGGGTACTGCTGTCGGACATGATCGACTTTCAGCGGGTGCAGTCCAATTCCGCGCTGAAGCTGTTCGTTTCCGCAACCAATGTCGAAACCGGCCGGGCGCGGGTATTTCACCGCGAGGAACTGACCGTTGAGCATCTGCTGGCTTCCAGTTGCGTGCCGTCGGCGTTTCAGGCCGTCGAAATCGGCGGAAAATATTACTGGGATGGCGGCTATATGGGCAATCCGCCGCTATGGCCGTTCTTCGACCATTCCACCTCCAGCGATGTCGTGATCGTGCAGATCGACCCGTTTTACCGTCAGGGCGTGCCCAAGACTGCAGCCGACATCATGGAGCGGATGACGGAGATCGTCTTCAATGCTTCGCTCATGCACGAAATGCGCATGGTGGATTTCGTCACCCGCCTGATCAAGGATGGACGGCTGAAGCACACCGGCTATCGGCAGATCCTGATGCACATGATCGGCGATGCCGATCTGTTCGGGCCGCTCGGGGCGTCGTCCAAGCTGAACACCAGTTCCGCCTTCATGGAGAAATTGTTCAAAGGCGGTGTTGCCGCGGCGGACCGCTGGCTGGTGGCGCATTTCGACGATATTGGCCAGAAATCGACTCTGGATCTGCGCGCCATCTTCCAGGGCAGCGGCACCAGCCAGAATGGCGCCGGCCTGAAGCAGACCCACGAGGCGCCGGCCTGAGCCGCTGGACGCCCCCCCTACGCCCCCCTGCGCGATTGCCCGGCGTCAGGGATCCCAGGACAGCCGCTCGACTCCGGGCAGTGCCGCCAGTTCGTCGATGACGGGCGGGGTGGTGACGCTGCGACTGGGGCCGCGCCAGAGCAGGTCGAATTGCGCCGTTCGCGAACCACCGCCTTCGGTGTTGCGATGGGTCTGGCGCAGCTTGGTGACCCGCAGGCCGCTGGCCAGCAGCCGGTCATGCAGTTCGCTGACGCTCGGGCCATGCGCGGCCAGCCGCACCGTCATGCGCGCCAGATGCTGTTGCGCCATGCGCAGTTCCAGCCAGTGCAGCCCCGTCAGAGTCAGCAGCGCCAGCCCGGTTGCCGCCACGCCCAGCCAGATCTGACCGCCGCCAAAGCACAGGCCGATGACGGTGACGATCCACAAGGTGGCCGCGGTCGTTACCCCCAGTACCAGATCGTCGCGGCGAAAGATCGTGCCGGCGCCGAGAAAGCCGACTCCGGTCAGGATGCCGAGCGGCAGCCGCATGATGTCCATATTGACATAGGAATCCGGCGCTTTGCCGACCGACTGCTGCAGGATATTGGCCTGGATCATGGCGACGGACGCCGCCAGACAGACCAGCAAGGTGGTGCGCATGCCGGCCGGGCGGTCGCGCTCGCTGCGGTCAAAACCGATCGCTATGCCGGCAATGACGGTCAGGGCCAGCCGCAGTGCAACATCCTGCCAGCCGATTGGCTCCATCTGCAATCCACTTCCTTCACAGCGCCCTGCCTTGCAGCGGCGCCGGGATTTTGTAACCCCGGCGCCGCGGTAAAGACAAGGTTATGTGCTGCGTCAGAAATCCGCGTGCAGGCGCACGCCGAAGGTTCTCGGTGCGCCCAGGTAGGCGTTGAAATCGCCGGTTTGCAACGGCGTCGGGAAGCTTGCCGTCGGATATCTATGGTTGGCCAGATTCTGCACCCAGCCTTCGATCCGCAGACCTGAATCCGGCAGCCGCAGACCGAGATTGGCGTTCACCAGGCTGAGCGAACCCCAGGTATCCGCCGCCGCCGAATTGATGAACTGGCGCGACTGGTACTGATATTGCACCCGGCCCGTCAGGTTGAGATTGTCGCCGATCGGCTGATCTAGGCCAAGCGTCACATTGCCCTGCAATTTGGGGGCAAAGCGGAAGCGTTGCCCGCGCAGCGCCGGATCCAGCAAGGGATCTTCGCCATATTTCGCCCGCGGGATCCAGGTGCCGTCGATGCCCAGCGTCAGCCCTTCCGTCAGCTGGAACAGATTTTCGATTTCCATGCCGTAATCCTTGGCCGATTTGGCGTTCAGCACGGTGAATTGCAGGCCGATGAACTGGGCCACCTGCAGGTTGGAAATATCGTAATAAAATGCCGAAATGTTGGTGCGCGCGCGGCCGTCCAGATATTGCAGCTTGGCGCCGACTTCATAGGCATTCACCTTTTCCGGCTGGTAGATCGGGCTGAGCGGCACGGCGCCCGGAACTTCGGCGGGGTTGTTTTCGCGAATACCGGCGGCATTGGCGTCCATGTTGACGCCACCGGCCTTGAAGCCGCGATTATAGGTGGCATAGAGCATCACGTCTTCGGCCGGACGGAATTGCACGCCGAAGGTGCCGCTGACCGCCTTGTCCTTGGTGCTGGCTTCATAGGCCGGCCCCGGCTGGATGCCCAGAACCCGGAACACATCATTCGGTTGCGGCCGGTAAAAGGGGTTGCTGA
>CAZIAA010000039.1:0-9420 GCA_964537365.1 uncultured Sandaracinobacter sp. | reverse complement strand
GCGTTCAGGGATTGCGGCGCGGCGCGGGCGAACAGCGCCAGCGACACCGGCAGGATATTGGCGAAGCCGATGGAATTCAGCACATGGAACAGCAACAGAATTGACAGGCTGATTTTGGCATTGCCGCCATGGCTGTGCGCGGCATAGGCCAGCACCAGCATGCCGGCGGTGCTGAACACACTGCCGATCAGGATCTTGCCGATTTCGTCCGGCTCGCGCCAGCGCTTGCCCCACCAGCGCCAGAACAGCGCCACGCCGGCCAGCAGTGACACCGATACCGTGGCATCCAGCGTAATCAGCCAGCTTGTCGGCAACCGGCGACCAGCCAGAGTCAGATCGAAGGCAGTGTCGCCCCAGACCAGATAGGCGTTGAAGATCTGGTCGTTGGGAACGGCGGCGATTGCCAGAATGGGAATGAGAAAGAACAGGCCGAGCAGATTCTTGCGGGTGCCGGGCGGGTGCGGCGTGGCGCTGCGATTGTGGCTGCGACGGGTGTCGGGCGGCAGATGCGCGCGCCCGGCGACATAGATGCCAAGCCCGATCAGCATGCCGACGCCGGCAGCGCCAAACCCCCAGTGCCAGCCGAGATTTTCCCCCAATGTGCCGACGATGAGCGGCGATGCAATGACGCCGGCATTGATCCCCAGATAGAAAATCTGAAAGGCGTCGGCGCGGCGGTTGTCGTCTGCGCCATAGAGCGCGCCGACCTGGCTGGCGATATTGCCCTTGAACAGGCCGGTGCCGACGATCAGGCACAGCAGCGCCAGCAGAAAGGCGTTTTCGAACGCCATCAGGAAATGCCCGACCGCCATGGTGACCGCGCCCAGCATCACCGTGCGGTGATGCCCGAGCCAGCGGTCGGCAATGATTCCGCCGACAATGGGGGTGAGATAAACCAGCGAAGTATAAAGGCCGAAAATCGCCGAAGCGAGCGGCTGGCCCTGCAATCCGCCGAGCAGGGCCTGCAATGGCTTCAGCATCCACACCTGGCCGATATTGTCCGGCAGCAGCAGATATTTCACCATATACAGCACCAGCAGCGCCTGCATGCCGTAAAAGGAAAAGCGCTCGAAGCTTTCGGCGAAGGACAGATAACCGAGGCCCTTCGGATGGCCGAGAAAGGCGCGGTCGTCCGGCCCGCCCGTGGTGTCGTCGCTCAAACCGGTTCTGCCAATGCGATTGGTGTGGCAGCAGCCTGCACGGGCGTCACGCCGGACGCCCCGCAACGGGTTGGCTCACCGGTCCTGCCCGCCATCCACCGGAACAATCGCGCCGGTCATGAAGCTTGCCAGCGGGCTGAGCAGGAACGCCGCGACATGGCCGATTTCCTCCGGCTGGCCGAAGCGTTGCAGCGGCACTTCGCGGCGAATCCAGCGCCACCAGTTTTCGGCGCGCGGGCCGGTCGAGCGCTGCTCCCATTCGCCGCCGGGAAAGATGATATTGCCCGGCGCAATGCAGTTGACTCGAACGCCCGCCGGGCCGGCCAGCACGGCCAGTTCCTTGGCCATATGGTTCATCGCCGCCTTGGCCGTGCCATAAGTGAGCGGGGTTTGCTTGGCGGACAGGCCGGCGATCGAGCTGATGAACAGCAATGATCCGGCCCCCCGCGGCTGCATGGATCGCAGTGCCGCCCGGCCGAGATAAAAGACCGAATCCAGATTCTGCGCGAAACCGCCGCGCCAGACTTCATCGGTCACTTCGAATCCGGGCGGGCAGGGGTGAAGGCCGACATTGCCGACGGCGCCCCACAGCGGGCCCAGTTCGGCTTCGGCGTCTGCCAGCAGACGATCGACGGTGGCGCTGTCGGTCATGTCGCCGGCAAAGGCGCGGATGCGGTCCGCACCAAAGCGATTGGCGAGATCGGCGCGGGTTGCTTCCAGGGCGTCGGCGCCGCGCGCCGTGATTGCGACGCGCGCGCCTTCAGCCAGACAGGCCTCGACGATGCCCAGCCCGATGCCGCGGCTGCCGCCGGCGACGAAGATCGTCTTGTCGGCAAGTTGCAAGTCCATATATTCGCTCTCCTGTCCTGATAATGGCGTCTGTCAGCGCCACACTGGCTCCGGCTTCAGTTGCAGGCGCCGGCGTGGCGTCCGGTCGAGACGCTCGTCATGCGGCGAATCATGCCGGCCCCCTCCATGACCATGGTCATGCGATAGCTGGTCGGCGAATAATCGCCCCGCATGGTCATGCGGATAGCCCCCGCGCCATCCCCCTTGCATTCCATCACGGCGTTGATCTTGCCGGCCGCCATGTCGAAATTCTTGTAACTGCACTGGCCGCCCTGCTGGCGGCTCTGTTCCAGCATCTGTTGCGGGCCGCGCGCGGCTTCCTCGGGGGTCAGGCAATAGGAATTGCTGAAGGATCGGGGCATCATCTGCAACGCCTGCGGCGGCAGGCCGGGCGCGTCGATTTCCGTGGTCTCGATCTGTTGCAGCCATTTTCCGGGCTGAATCGCGGTCGCGGTGGCAGGAACTGCGATCAGGGGAATGGCGGCGAGAGCGGCCAGAGGGAGATGGCGCATGCTGTATTTCCTTCGACAGTTTCAAAAACCCGAAGCAGACCGGGGCCGGGCGAATCTGTCAAGCGATTCAACAGTTTTTGCCGATCGCCCGGCCGGGCGTCAGGGCGTCAGTAAATGCCGCCCTGCTGGCGGAAGAAATCGCTGTCGGAGGTGACCGGCGTGTCCGATTTCACGGTCTGCAATGCTTTCAGATCCTCGCTGCGGCGATAGATCCGGCGCGGCTCGCTGTCGGCCTTGAATGCTTCCCAGATGACGGCCGGCTTGGCCACGCCCAGCGGCGGCCAGCTGCCGAACACCCGGCGCCCCGAACGCCGGTCGATGCGCACCATGCGGATTCCGGGCGGCGCCAGAAACGGATCCGGTTCCGGCGGGTGATCCTTGAAATTGTCGGTGAAGAACTGCTTCCAGATCGGGGCGGCAAAACTGCCGCCCTGCAGTCCGCCCAGATTGCGCGGCCGGTCGAAGCCGACATAGAGGCCGGCGACGAAATGCGGCGTGCCGCCGACGAACCACACATCCTTGGGGCCGGTGGTGGTGCCGGTTTTGCCGGCAATCGGCACGTCCAGCGAACGCAGCCGCACGGCCGTGCCGCGCTGCACCACGCCTTCCAGCATATGGGTGACCTGATAGGCCGTGTCGGCATTGATGATCTGCGGCCGGATATCGGGCGGCATCGGCATCGACTGGCCGTCCCATCTGGCGCTGTTGCAGATTTCGCACGGGCGCTGGTCGGCGCGCCAGATCACTTTGCCATGGCGGTCCTGCACCAGATCGAACAGCACGGGTTCCACACCCTTGCCGTTGTTCAGCAGCATGGAATAGGCATTGACCAGACGCATCGGCGTAGTTTCGCCCGCCCCCAGCGCAATCGCCAGCATGGGCGGATAATCGCCGATGCCCAGCCGTTTCGCCATGGCAACGACATTGTCCATGCCGGAATTATAGGCGACGCGGATGGTCATCAGATTGCGCGACTGTTCAAGACCCCAGCGCATGGTCTGCGCGCCGGCATGGCCGCCGCCGTAATTGCGGAAGCATTTGGTACCGAGTCTGGCCGACTGATAGACGCAATAGGGCGAATCCGCGACGATGGTGGCGGGTGTCATGCCATTGTCGAGACCGGTCGCATAAACAAAGGGTTTGAACGCTGAACCCGGCTGGCGCTGGGCCTGGGTGGCGCGGTTGAAGGCGGAGCCGCGAATATCGAAGCCGCCGACCATCGCCAGCACCCGCCCGGTTTGCGGTTCCTGCACGACCATGGCGCCGGATACTTCCGGAATCTGGCGCAGGGCATAGGATTTGTCGGTGATGCGGGCGACGGGCACGACATCGCCGGGCTGCAATTGCTGCCAGGCGGGCTGGCCGTCGCGCTGGCGGGTGGCATTGCCATTGGCCATGAAGGCAGTGCTGCCGTCGCTCAGGCCGATGCTGAGACCGCCGTTTTCGCGCGCCAGAATGACCGCGGCCCGCCAGCTGCGATAACCCGTGCCGAGATTGACTGCGCGCAACCTCGCCGGCCAGCCGTCGCCGGCTTCGATCTGGGCCGCCGGGCCACGCCAGCCGCGGCCGGCATCATAGCGCACCAGACCATCGCGCAAGGCCTTTTCGGCTGCCACCTGCATGACGGGGTCGAGGGTGGTGCGCACCCACAGGCCGCCGGCATAGACGCTGTTCGGGCCGTCCTTCGCATCTTCGCCGAATTTCTCGATCAGCTGGCGCCGGACTTCCTCGATGAAATAGCCGCCGATGTCGGAGCGCAGCGCGGCCATGCCGCCATCCTTGATATCGAGCGGCGCGGCCTGCAGGCGGCGGGATTCTTCCGCAGTGATGAAGCCGTTGTTGGCCATTTCGCCGAGCACGTAATTGCGCCGTTCCAGCGCGCGTTCCGGGTTGGTTTTCGGATTATAGGCCGAAGGCGCTTTCAGCAGCCCGGCCAGAAGTGCGGCTTCCTGCGGTTGCAGTTCGGCCGCCGGCTTGTCGAAATAGGCCTGCGATGCAGCTTCGATGCCATAGGCGTTGCGGCCCAGAAACACTTCATTCAGATAAAGTTCGAGAATCTGCTGCTTGCTGAACAGCCCTTCGATGCGGCGCGCCAATATGGCTTCGCGCAGCTTGCGCATCAGCGACACTTCGTTGGACAGCAGCAGATTCTTGGCCAGCTGCTGGGTGATGGTGGAGGCACCCACCGGCCGCTTGTCGGTGCCCATGGACTGGATGTTGGTGAATACCGCGCGCAATATGCCCAGATAATCGAGGCCGGAATGCTGGAAAAAATTCTTGTCCTCGGCCGATGTGACGGCTGCGATCACCACCGGCGGCGTTTCGGCATAGGGCAGAAAGATACGACGTTCGCGGGCAAAGCTGTGGAATGGCGTGCCATCGGACGTGCGCAATGTGGTCGGCAGCGGCGCCTGATAGCTGGCGAGGTTGGCGGCATTGGGCAGGCCGCGGCCGATGGTGATCCAGAAAGCAGCGGCAGCCGCACCGGCGAGCACGGCGGCTGCAATGATGATGATCCAGGCACGCACGGGCAGGCCGGCAAATGTCTTTTTCGGGCGCCGGCCGGATGCAGCTGTGGCGCTGCCATCGCTGGCTGGCTGGGCGCGGTCGTCCAACTCCATGCCGCCTTCCATAGCGTTGCTTTGCCGGCCATGACAGGGGGGAAGTGCACCGGCGCGGGTGTCTCCCCGGTGGGGGAGGATGGGTGTTTGCGAAACCGGCAATGTGCATTAGGGTCCGGCGGCCATGCAAGAGACGGATTCCCGAATTGTCGCCATCGACCTCGATGAGCGCACTGTCATCTGGCGCAGTGCCGATGTCGAGCAGGAACGTCGGGTGGCGATTTTCGATCTGCTGGAAGGCAATCTGTTCCATCCGCTGACGGTCGAGGGCAAGGGACCGTGGCGGCTGTTCCTGCGCGTGGAGGACGGCCGGCTTGCCATGGATGTGGAGGAAGTGGATGGTGCAGCCAGCGGCACCATCCGCGTCGGCCTCGCGCCCTTTCGCCGCCCGGTGCGGGAATATTTCGCCATCTGCGACAGCTATTACAAGGCGATTCGCAATGCCTCGCCCAGTGCCATCGAAACCATCGACATGGCGCGGCGCGGAATCCACGATGCCGCGGCGGAATTGCTGATGCAGCGTCTGGACGGGCGGGTGGAAACCGACTTCGACACCGCGCGGCGCTTGTTCACGCTGATTTGCGTTCTGCACATCCGGCAGTAATGGCAACTGCAATCCGCCATCGGAACAGGAAGGAATGGTTATGGCAGTGATGCCCGACAGCTGGATTCGTGAAAGGGCCCTGGCGGATGGAATGATCGAGCCATTCGTCGAAGCGCAGAAGCGCGATGGCTGCATTTCCTATGGCCTGTCCAGCTATGGCTATGACGCCCGTGTCTCGGACGAGTTCAAGATCTTCACCAATGTCGACAGCGCCGTCGTCGATCCCAAGAATTTTGCCCCCGGCAGCTTCGTCGACCGACAGACCGATGTCTGCGTGATCCCGCCCAACAGTTTTGCGCTGGCGCGCACGGTTGAATATTTTCGCGTGCCGCGCGATGTTCTGGTGATCTGTCTGGGTAAAAGCACTTATGCGCGTTGCGGAATCATTGTGAATGTGACGCCGCTGGAGCCCGAATGGGAAGGCCATGTCACGCTGGAATTTTCCAACACCACGCCGCTGCCGGCGAAAATCTACGCCAATGAAGGCGCCTGTCAGTTCCTGTTTCTGAAGGGTGATTCGGTGTGCGAAGTGAGCTATGCTGATCGCGCCGGCAAATACATGCGACAAAAGGGTGTCACCCTGCCGCGTCTGTGAGGAAGGCGGAACGGTTGCAACGGAGTGAGAGAGGGAGCTTGCCCAAATCCGGATTTTCCGACCCGCGCGGCATAGTGACGGTGGCGCTGTTGTTGCTGGCCGCTTGTGCGCCGGCGGCGCCGGCCGTTGGTGGTGACTGGTATGTCGATTTCGAATCCGGCAATGACGCGGCGGATGGCCGCAGCCAGGCGAGCGCCTGGAAACGCGCGCCGGGCGACAAGGCGGCGACTGGCCGCGCGTCAAAGCAGCGCCTCGTTCCCGGCGACCGGGTGATCTTTCGCGCCGGCGTGCCTTATCGCGGGGCCATTGTCCTTGCCGACAGTGGCAGCGCAGATCGGCCGATCACCTATACCGGGCTTGGCTGGGGGGAAGGTCTGGCCGTCATCGATGGTGCTGATCCAGTGCGGAGTGTCCGCCCCTGCCAGAGCGCGGCCGACTGCGGTGGTGCCGCACAGTGGCAGCAGCTGAGCCGAATCGAATTCACCCCGCCTGAGACCGCGCGGGCAGTGCTCTATGGCGAAAAAGGGCCGTATTGGCTCAGCCAACTGCCGGAACTTGCGGATCCGTTCTTCCGCAATGAGCGGGACCGTTTTGCCCGCATTCCACTGGCGCAGCTCGACAATCTGAAACAGGGCATTCTCGTCAACAGCGAACTTGCCGCAGCGGCGCAGTCCGGTGGCGGCATGGAGCTTGCATTCTGGGTGCAGCCCAATCTGGTGGTGCGCCGGCCGCTGAAATCCGTGGATGGCGATGCGCTGCATTTCGATGCCGAAGGCTTGCGCTTTTACGAAAATCGGGATGGTGCGGTCGCACTGAATGGCAGCTTTGCCGGACTTGGCAAACCGGGAAGCTATGTCCAGCTGCGGCCGGGCGTATTGGTGGCGCGGCTGCGGCCGGAAGACGATGCGCGGACATTGTCCATCGGCTCCGGCCGGACCGGTATCGACATCAACGATCAGTCCAACATCGTCATTACCGGTTTTCACTTTCGCAACCAGACCGCCAGTCCCGGCCGAAGCCGGGAAGGGAGGGCAGTGACCATGTTGAAGCGCAATTCACACAATATCGAAGTCAGCGGCAGCCTGTTCGGGCCGGCCCTGCTGCAGAATGGCATGGGGATCGTGCAGATCTCAGGGGGTGACGGCTTCCGCTTTGTCGCCAACCGGATCGAGAATATCGCCTTTGGCAGCGGATTTCGCGCGACCAGTGGCAAGCCGCGCCATGTGACGGTGAAAGGCAATGTCATCCGCCATATCGGCGCCACCGGAATCGCCATGTTCGGCGTGACGGATGGCCGCATCATCGGCAATGTGCTGGCGGATATTCGCGGTAATCACGGCAATGGCATTACCGCCTATCTCGGCAACCATGGCATCCGCATCGAAGACAATTGTGTCGTTGCATCCAGGCGGCCGCTGACCTTTCATGGCGATCCGAAAACCGACGGTCGCAATGATCTGGTCATTCGCCACAATATCTTCATTTCATCCCCCGACGGCCAGGCCGCCATCAACAGCTGGGGCAAGCAAACACGAGGCGTCGTCATCGAAGGCAATCTGGCGGTCGGGCCAAAGCTTGGTATCCTGCTTGGAAAGACCGACGAGGATGTTGTCGTGCGCGGCAATGACGCCGGCAGAATCGCCGATCGTGGCATCCGCCGCAAGGACTGGGCGATCACCGACAATCGCACCGATCTGACGCTGAAGGATGTGGAACACGGCCAGTTCAGTGAGGAAAGCTGCCATGTGCCGGGGACGCGGATCGCCCCGGTCACAAGATGGCAGGCCGATGATTGAACCTGTTCAGTTGCAATAGGCGGCTGGCGGTGTTGCATTGGACATCTGTTCGACAAGTGCCGCGCCATTGCCCTGGGGATCGTGCGAAATATTGTTCGCCGGATTGAAGATCTGATTGTCCTTGGGCTGCACGACACCGCCGACCAGCTGATTGCCGCTGGCGGAAAACCCACTTTCCTTGCCCGTGATCTTCAGCGCATAGGGCTGTGAATACAGGAAGTTGCCAGAGATCGTCAGATTGGGCGTGTCGTTATAGCTGGTGATGGCGCCATTCACGCTCTGATTGCCGATGAGGACATTATTGATGACCGCAACGCTTTGTATGCCATCGCTGAAATAGGGCTTGCTGTTGGCGACGCCATGCACCGTCAGGGGTCGAATGGCATCAGTCACGACATTGCCCGCAATCAGAACATTGCGCAGGTCGCGATAGGCCGTCAGCGCATTGCCATGCACGCTGTTGATCTGGCTGACGCGGTTGCCCAGCATGCTGCCGTCCTTGACATTCAGGAAGCGGATGCCGCTACCACCCGTGCGCATGATGGTGTTGCATTTCACCAATACCGGTCCATGGCTGTTGTCGACCTTGATGCCGGCAGTCCAGGGTGTGTCTGTAATGCTGTTGTGGGCGATGGTCAGATCGCGTGCAAAGATCATATGGACTGCGGCCGGGCCACCAATATTGACGATCGACTGAATATTATTGTGGGCGATGGTGATGCCGGGCAATTGACCGCGTGCCAGCACGGCGGTTCCCTGAGACATATTGCCCGGCTCGCCGGAATAGCTGGTAAAGGAAAAGCCGCGAATGAGGATATTCTCGGCCCGGGATGTATTGATGCCCATCCGGCGCCCGCCGACATTTGCAGCCGGCATGAAGCTGCCGGGGGCACGGACTCCACCTTCGGCCGCCGTGTTCCTTGGCCAGAAGATGACGACGCTGTCGCTGGCGGCAAACAGCCCCGGGCGGCTGACCATTTGTGGTACGTTCATCAGACTGAAGGCGCTGCTGCGATCCGTATAGGGCTTGAACGGCGCATTCATCCAGGAGTCGGCCGGATTGAAAGTGACGCCAGTGGTGGTGACCGCTATATTCGGGTTGAAGGATATGACATTGGGATTGACCCACAGGGCAAGCGTGGGATTGCCGGTATTGAGGCCAGCTGGAAGCGCCGTGCGGATCTGGCCCGACTGCAAGCGCGACAACTCCGCGAGGGGGATGGGCAGAAAGCTGTCCGGCTTGTCGCTTTCTTCCAGCGGCAGATCCGGATATTGCGCGACCT
>CAZIAA010000038.1:0-9502 GCA_964537365.1 uncultured Sandaracinobacter sp. | reverse complement strand
CAAACCGGACAACTGACATGCCGGCCAATCCGGTGTTCGTGGGGCTGGACACCCCGGATATTGACCATGCCGAGGATCTGGCGCGGCTGGTGCGGCCGCATGTCGGCGGGCTGAAGCTTGGCCTCGAATTCTTCATGGCCCATGGCCCGGCGGGGGTGCGGCGCATGGGCCGCGTTGGTCTGCCGATCTTTCTCGATGTCAAGCTGCACGATATCCCCAATACCGTGGCGGGCGCGCTGCGGGCGCTGCATGGGCTGGATATCGCCATCGTCAATGTGCATGCGGCGGGTGGCCTCGCCATGATGCAGGCCGCGGCAGAAGCGCGGCCGGCGCAGGCAAAGCTGATTGCAGTGACGGTGCTGACCAGCCTCGATGACGCGGATCTGTCAGCCATGGGGGTGGCGGACGCGCCGGCGGCGCAGGTCTTGCGGCTGGCGGATCTTGCCCGCACGGCCGGCCTCGATGGCGTGGTCTGTTCACCCCGGGAAGTGGCGGCGCTGGCGCAGCGCTGGACGGGCGGGCTGTTCGTGGTACCGGGGATCCGGCCGGCTGGAAGCGCGGTTGGCGATCAGAAGCGGGTGATGACACCGGCCGATGCTTTGCGCGCCGGCGCCGGCATTCTGGTCATCGGCCGGCCGATCACCCAGGCGGCAGACCCGGCGGGTGCGGCGCGCGAAATCGCCGAATCGCTGGCTGGGGCCTGAGCATTCCATGCCGACACAAGTGAAAATCTGCGGCATTACCGGGGCCGAAGCGCTGGCGGCGGTGCAGGCGGTGGGGGCGGATGCCTGCGGTTTCGTGTTCTATGCCGACAGCCCGCGCGCGCTGACGCCGGAACAGGCTGCACCGCTGGCGGCGCTGGCACTGACGCTGCTGAAGGTCGGCGTGTTCGTCGATGCCGATGATGCGCTGCTGCGCGCGGCAGTCGCCGCCGGGCAGCTGGGGGCGCTGCAGTTGCAGGGCGCAGAGACGCCGCAGCGTATTGCCCAAGTGCAGGCGCAATTCGGCCTGCCGGTGTGGAGGGCGGTTGGTGTGCGCACGCGCGCCGATGTTGACGCCGCGGTGGCCGATTATGCAATGGCGGATCTGCTGCTGTTCGACGCCAGACCGACCGAAGCGGGCGACCGTCCCGGCGGCAATGGCCTGAGCTTCGACTGGCGGATTCTGCGCGGGGCGGCGCTGCCGCCGGTCTGGGGGCTGGCGGGGGGCCTCGATGCGGAAAATGTGGCGACCGCTATCCGCCTGACCGGGGCGCCGCTGGTGGATGTATCCTCGGGCGTGGAGAGCGCGCCCGGGCGGAAGGATGTTGCAAAGATCGTGAACTTCGTGGAAGCGGCGCGCCGTGTCTGAACTCGATAATCTGAAATCCGCCGATCTGTCCGCCATGCCGGACGCGCGCGGGCATTTTGGCGCTTTTGGCGGCCGCTATGTGGCGGAAACGCTGATGCCGCTCATTCTCGATCTGGAACGCGCCTATCGCGCGGCGCAGGCCGATGCCGAATTTGCGCGCGAACTGGCCGATCTGCAGAAACATTATGTCGGCCGGCCCAGCCCCTTGTATTTCGCCGCCGCGCTGACGGCGAAGCTGGGCGGCGCGCAGGTCTGGCTGAAGCGCGAGGAACTCAACCACACCGGCGCGCACAAGATCAACAATTGCATCGGCCAGATCCTGCTGGCGCGGCGCATGGGGAAAAAACGAATCATCGCCGAAACCGGCGCCGGCCAGCATGGCGTGGCGACTGCGACGGTGGCGGCGCGCTTCGGCTTTCCCTGCACCATTTTCATGGGCGCGCGCGACATCGAACGTCAGGCACCCAATGTGTTCCGCATGAAGCTGCTGGGGGCGGAAGTGCGCCCGGTGCATGCCGGTTCGGGCACGCTGAAGGATGCCATGAACGAAGCGCTGCGCGACTGGGTGACCAATGTCGCCGATACCTATTATCTGATCGGCACGGTGGCCGGGCCGCACCCCTATCCGGAAATGGTGCGCGATTTTCAGGCCGTGATCGGCACCGAAGCCAAAGCCCAGTTGCACGAAGCCACCGGCCGGCTGCCCGATGTTGCAGTGGCGGCGGTGGGTGGCGGTTCCAATGCCATCGGGCTGTTTCACGCCTTTCTGCCCGATCCGGTCGAACTGGTCGGAATCGAGGCTGCCGGGCGCGGGCTCGACAGCGGCGAACATGCCGCCAGCATTGCGCGCGGGCATGTCGGCGTATTGCATGGCAACAAGACCTATCTGCTGCAGGACGACGACGGCCAGATCACCGAGGCGCATTCGATTTCCGCCGGCCTTGATTATCCCGGCGTCGGCCCCGAACACAGCTGGCTCAGTTCCATTGGCCGGGTGCGCTATGAACCCGTCACTGACGATGAAGCGCTGGCGGCGTTTCAGCTGCTGGCGCGCTGCGAAGGAATCATCCCGGCGCTCGAATCGGCGCATGCCATTGCCTGGGTGCTGCGCGAAGCGCCGGCCATGGCTGCCGACAAGATCATCCTCGTCAATCTGTCGGGACGCGGCGACAAGGATGTTGGCACTGTTGCCAAGGCGCTGGGGGTGGAATTGTGAGCGGCGCAAGCACAGACCGAATCGCCGCGCGCTTTGCCCGGCTGGCCGGGCGGCCGGCATTTTCGACCTTCATTTGCGGCGGTGATCCAACCCCCGATCTGACAGCGGCGATATTGCATGCGCTGGTGCGCGGCGGCGCCGATTTCATCGAACTGGGCATGCCGTTCACCGATCCGATGGCGGACGGGCCGACCATCCAGCAGGGCAATATCCGCGCGCTGGCGGCCGGGATCAGCCTGCGCCGGCTGCTGGCGATCGTGCGCGAATTCCGCCGCGATGATCCGGATACGCCGCTCATCCTCATGGGCTATCTCAATCCGATTCTGGCCTATGGCGCGGATTTCGGCCGCGACGCCGTGGCCGCCGGGCTGGATGGCGCCATCATCGTCGATCTGCCGCCCGAGGAAGCCGACGAAATCGATCTGGGCGGCCTGCACGCGATTCGCCTGGCGACCCCGACGACCGATGCCAAACGCCTGCCGGCGGTGCTCGATGGTGCGTCCGGATTTCTGTATTATGTGGCTGTCGCCGGTGTCACCGGCCAGAACAGTGCGGATGTGGCCGAAATCGACGCTGCGGTGCAGCGGCTGAAGGCTGCCACCGATCTGCCGATTGCCGTCGGCTTCGGCGTGCGCACACCGGAACAGGCCCGCGAAATCGCTCTGCATGCCGATGCCGTGGTGGTCGGTTCGGCCATCGTCCAATGCATTGGCGCGGCGCATGCCCGCCAGTCCAATGATATCCCCGCCGAAGTGGAGCGCTTCGTGTCGGCGCTGGCGCGGGCGGTTCACACGGCAAGGCCAGGAGGTGCGTCATGAGCTGGCTCAACCGGTCGCGACAGCGGCTGACGGATTTCGTCCAGCGTCGGGAAACCCCGGACAATCTGTGGACCAAATGCCCGGCCTGCGGCACCATGCTCTACAGCAAGGAACTGGAAGCCAATCTGAATGTCTGCCCGAAATGCGGCCATCATGGCCGGCTGCGGGCCGCGGCGCGTTTCGCCATGCTGTTCGATGGCGGCGAGTACAGCCGCATCGACGTGCCGGCGCCGCCCGAGGACCCGTTGCAGTTCCGCGATCAGAAACCCTATCCGGAACGCCTGCGCGCGGCGCGGCGCGTGACCGGCGATGCCGATGCGCTGAGCGTCGCGCGCGGCCGGATCAAGGATTCCCCCGCGGTCGTCGGGGTGCAGGATTTCGCCTTCATGGGCGGCTCCATGGGGATTGCCGTTGGTGCCGCCTTTGTGGTCGGCGCGCGCGCTGCAATCGCCGACCATTGTCCGTTCGTGATGGTGACCGCGGCCGGCGGCGCACGCATGCAGGAAGGCATATTGTCGCTGATGCAGATGCCGGCGACGACGGTGGCCGTTGCCGAACTGAAGGCGGCGCGGCTGCCCTATATCGTGGTGCTGACCGACCCGACCACCGGCGGCGTCACGGCCAGCTATGCCATGCTGGGCGATGTGCAGATTGCCGAACCCGGCGCCCTGATTGCCTTTGCCGGGCCGCGCGTCATCGAATCGACCATTCGCGCCAAGCTGCCGGAAGGATTCCAGCGCGCCGAATATCTGCTCGAACATGGCATGATCGACATGGTGGTCCAGCGTCATGCTCTGGCGGATACGCTCGGGCAGCTGATCCGCCATCTGATGCAAGGCTGAGCGCCCGGCCATGACCAGCCCCAGCCCGCAGCCGCTCGATTTCGCGCGCTCCGACAATCCGCTGCTCGATCGGCTGCTGCGCGCCGCCGGCTCGCAGCAGATCAGCGGCGTCGACCTGTCGCTCGCCCGGATCGAGCGACAATTGAAACGCATGGCCAGCCCGCATGAAAAACTGCCGCCGGTGTTTCATGTCGCCGGCACCAATGGCAAAGGCTCGACCATCGCCTTTCTGCGCGCCGCGCTGGAGGCCGCCGGCCATCGCGTGCATGTATTCACCTCGCCGCATCTGGTGCGGGTGAATGAACGCATCCGCGTTGCCGGCCAGTTGATCAGCGACGAGGATTTCATCGAAGCGCTGAGCGAAGTGCTGCGCTTCAGCGCCGGACAGCCGCTGTCGTTCTTCGAAGCGCTGACGGCGGCGGCCTTCCTGCTGTTTGCAGCGACGCCGGCGGATGCGACCCTGCTTGAAGTCGGGCTGGGCGGGCGGCTGGATTCAACCAATGTCGTGACGCAGCCACTGGTCACCGGCATTGCCACGCTGGCGCTCGATCATGTGGCGATTCTGGGGCCGACCTTGCGCCATATCGCCATGGAAAAGGCCGGCATTGCCAAGCGCGGCGTGCCGCTCGTCACACAGAAATACCCTGCCGCCATTGCCGCCGCCGTTGCCGAAGCCGCGATTCCGCGCGGTGGCCGGCTGCTGGCGCGCGGCGACGCCTGGGATGCCGCCATAGAGGACGGCCAGCTGGCGTTCCGCATGGCAGCGGATGCCGAATCGCTGCTGCTGCCATTGCCGAAGCTTGCCGGCCCGCACCAGGCCGACAATGCCGCGCTTGCAGTCGCCATGCTGCGGGCACAGGATCAATTGCCGGTGCCCGACAGCGCGCTGCGCTCGGCCATGGGCTGGGCGCAATGGCCGGCGCGGCTGCAGACCCTGCCGCCGGGGCCGCTGGTCGATGCGCTGGGGGCTGGGTCTGAACTGGTCGTCGATGGCGGCCATAATCCGTCCGCCGGCAAGGCCATCACCAGCCATCTGCAAGGGCAGGATGATCCCCGGCCGCTGCATGTCGTGATCGGCATGCTGACCACCAAGGACCATGCCGCTTTCATCCGCAGTTTCCGCCGCGGCACGCGCATGACCATGGTGCCGATTGCCGACCATGGCTGCCAGCCGCCCGAACTGCTGGCCGAAGCCGCGCGCGCGGCCGGGATGGAGGCCGATGTGGCGGCGGATCTGTGGCAGGCGCTGGCGCGGGTGGTGCAACCGGCGCGCGTGCTGGTGGCGGGTTCACTGCATCTGGCCGGGCTGGCGCTGCAATTGAACGATACCCTGCCGCGCTGAGGCCGGCGGCTGCGCGCCGGACAGAATCTAGCGCCGGGCTGTCGCCGGGCCGTGGCCGCGCAGCAGTAGCGGGCCGAAACTCTCCTTCTGCGAAAGCTCCGCCAGCCCCAGCCGCACCAGTTCGAGTGCAGCCACGAAAGAGGACGCCAGCGCTGAGCGCGCCTGCAGCGGGCTGTGGGCTGTGGGCAGGAATTTGCGCAATTCCGTCCATTCCGGAGTCTGCCCGACCAGCAGCCGCAGCCGTTGCAGCGCTTCTTCCAGGCTGACGACTTCGCTGCGGTCATGCGGGGTCCAGTGCTGTGCCTGCGGCCGGGCGTGCAGCACGGCATAGGCTTTCAGCAGATCATAAAGCTCGACATCGATGCGGCGTTCGGCAATGCGCTTCAGCCCTTCCGGCGCGCCACGGGCAAACACGTCGCGGCCCAGCAGCGGCCGGGCCTGCAGGTCATCGGCGGCGGCGCGCATGGCCTGCAGCCGTTGCAGCCGCCAGCGCAATTGTTCGGCCAGCACATTGGGATCAGGGTCGGGCTTGTCTTCGGGCGGCAGCAGCAGCGCCGATTTCAGATAGGCAAGCCAGGCCGCCATCACCAGATAATCGGCGGCCAGCTCCAGCTTCAGCGCGGTGGCCTCGTTCACATAGGCCAGATATTGTTCCGCCAGATCGAGCATGGAAATCCGCGCAAGGTCGATCTTCTCGCTGCGGGCGAGTTCCAGCAGCAGCGCCAGCGGGCCTTCGAAGCTGGGCAGGGAAACGATGAGGGAATCGCGTTCCTCGCGGGCGGCATGCTGCCAGAGGTCGGCAGAAGGGTCGCCGGCCGCCGCCATTCAGGCTGCTGCCAGCAGGAAGTCGCGCTCTGCCGCAAGGGTTGCGGCATCGCCGCTGGGGGCGGAAGGCCAGGCCATGGCGCGGGCCAGACGTTCGACCACGGCGGGACTGGCCGGGGCGATAGCATCGGCGATGGCGCGCATTTCGGCGAAATCGCCGGAACAATGCAGGGCGATGTCGCAACCGGCGTCCAGCACGGCGCGGGCGCGGCCGGCCATGCTGTCGCCACCGGGCTGCTGCCCCAGCGCCTCCATGCCGAGATCGTCGGACAGCAGCAGATTTTCAAAACCACAGCGACCGCGAATGATGTCGGCAATGATGCGCGGCGATTGCGACGCACAAAATGCGCTGTCCCAGGCCGGATAGAGGATATGCGCGGTCATCGCCATCGGCGCATCGGCCAGCTGCCGGAACGGGCCGAGATCCTGTTCCAGTTCCTCGGCACTGGCGTCCACCGTCGGCAGTTCCTTGTGCGAATCGGCGCGCGCCCGGCCATGGCCCGGAATATGCTTGATGACCCCCACGGTGCCGCCGGCGCGCAATCCATCGAGCGTCGCCCGGCCCAAAGACGCCACCTGATTGGCGTCGGCGCCATAGCTGCGATCGCCAATGACTTCGTGCATACCGTCCACCTTGACATCGAGCAGTGGCAGGCAGTCGACATTGATGCCCATATCCGACAGCAGCAGACCGAGGCTCTGGGCATTGGCGCGCGCCGCCGCCATGGCCGTCACCGGCGCCTTGTCCCAGGCTGCGCCGAACACTGCGGCTGGCGGATATTCGGCCCAGTGCGGCGGTCCCAGACGCTGCACCCGGCCGCCTTCCTGATCGACCAGAATGGGCAGGCGCGCATCCTTGCCAAGTGCGCGCAGCGAATCAGTCAGCGCGCGCAATTGCGCCGGATTTTCGACATTGCGGCGGAACAGGATATAGCCCGCCGGGCGGACCGCCGCGAACAGCGCGGCTTCGCTGGCGGTAAGGGTGGTGCCGGCAAGGCCGAAGATGACAGGCAGCATGGTTCCCTTCTGCCGTTGCCGCCGATGGCCGGCAAGAGTGCAAACGCCGACCGGCGAAATCCGCGCCTGCCAGCCACCCCCGCGACGCGGAAAAGGGCAGTCCGGGCGCGGCCGGTGGTTGCGGGGCTTGCAATTTGGCTGGTTTTCCGTAAACAGCCGCCCTTCAATCCCAGATTATTACGGCGACATCTGCGGCTCATCCGGCTGAGGGCGCCTGTAAGAGAAGGTGCACCATGGCAGTTCCAAAGAAAAAGACCTCGCCGTCGCGGCGAAACATGCGCCGCAGCCACCACGCGCTCACGGCCGCCAATCCGCAGGAATGCTCCAATTGCGGCGAACTGAAGCTGCCGCACCATGTCTGCCCGTCCTGCGGCTTTTACGACAATCGGGAAGTGGTTGCGATCGACGACTGATTTCGTGTCCGGGGAGAAGCTTCTGCGGCGGTCGGAGTCTGACCTGGCCCGGCGCCCCGGCGCAGGCGTGCGCCCTCTTGCTGTAATGTTTCGCGCAGATTAGGCGTTGAGAGTGAATATGACGCCAGACCCGCAGCATCCCGTGATTGCACTTGACGCAATGGGTGGTGACGTCGGCCCCGAAGTCGTTGTGATGGCGGCGGAAATGGCGCGGCAGAAACATCCGGATCTGCGCTTTCGCATTTACGGCCGGGAAGCCGCGCTGCAGCCGGTTCTGCGCCGCGCGCCGCGCGTTGCCGCCGAAGCCGAGATCGTCGCGGTCGAGGGAGTCGTGCTGGACACCGACAAGCCCGGTCAGGCGATCCGGCGCGCTGGATCGACCTCGATGGGGCAGGCCATTCACGCCGTCAAATCCGGCACTGCTTCGGCCGCTGTCTCCGCTGGCAATACCGGCGCGCTGATGGCCATGGCCAAGGTAGCACTGCGCACCATGCAGGGCATCGACCGGCCGGCGCTGGTGGCATTGATGCCGACGCTCAAGAATGATGCCGTGGTGCTGGATCTGGGCGCCAACACCGATTGCGATGCCGAAAATCTGGTGCAGTTCGCAGTCATGGGCGCGGCCTTTGCGCGCACCATGCTGGAATTGCCGCGCCCCAAGGTGGCGTTCCTCAACATCGGCGAAGAAGACATGAAGGGCACGGGTGAAATCCGCGAAGCAGCGCGGCTGATTCGCGCTGCCGCCAACGATCTCAGGCTGGAATTCGTCGGTAATGTCGAAGGCAATGGCATTGCCTTGGGTGACACCGATGTCATCGTCACGGATGGATTTTCCGGCAATGTGGCGCTGAAAACCGCGGAAGGCACCGCCCGCCTCGTCAGTGGTATGCTCGCCGACAGCTATCGTTCGTCCTGGCTGGCGCGGATCGGCTATCTGTTTTCGCGTCAGGCGCTCAATCGTCTGCGCCGGCGGCTGGACCCCAATAATCATAATGGCGCCGTGTTTCTGGGATTGAACGGCGTGGTGGTGAAAAGCCATGGTTCGGCCACGATCAACGGCTTTGCCCATGCCATTGGTGTTGCCCATGAACTGGTAACGGAAGACATTCAGGCGCGGATTCACGCCGACATGCAGAGCCTTGCCGCCCGCCGCCGCAAGGGCACGCAGCCGGAACCGCCCCTGTCCGGCCCGCCCCCCGGTCCCCCTCTGCCCAGCGCCGGAGCGGCCTGAACCATGGCCTTGCGTTCCGTTATTACCGGCACCGGCAGTGCCCTGCCGCCACGGATTGTGCGCAACACCGATCTGGAAAGCCGGCTCGACACGTCGGATGCCTGGATCGTCGAGCGCACCGGCATCCATCAGCGCTGCATTGCAGCGGCGGACGTGCGCACATCGGATCTGGCTGTGGCCGCGGCGCAGGCCGCCATGGCGGCGGCTGGTGTCGGGGCCGGGGACATCGATCTGGTGGTGGTTGCAACGGCCACCCCCGATCAGACCTTCCCGGCGACCGCCGCCATCGTGCAGGGCCGGCTCGGCATTACCCAGGGCGCGGCCTTTGATATCGCGGCCGTCTGCTCCGGCTTTGTCTATGGCCTGACCACGGTCGATGCGCTGTTGTGCCGGGGCCAGCACCGGCGGGCGCTGCTGATCGGCGCGGAAATCTTCAGCCGCATCCTCG
>CAZIAA010000037.1:0-9579 GCA_964537365.1 uncultured Sandaracinobacter sp. | reverse complement strand
GTCGCGAAATTGTCGCAGCCATCGGCAATCACATCCTGCCCGGCCAGAAGTTCGGTGGCATTCTCCGCCGTCAGCCGCTGCTGCACGGGGATCAGCTGCACATGCGGATTGAGCGCGCGCAGATGTTCGGTCGCGGCATCGACCTTGGCGCGGCCAACATCGGCGGTTGCAAACAGGGTCTGCCGCTGCAGATTGGAGAGATCGACGACATCATCGTCAATCAGGGTAATATGGCCGACCCCGGCCGCCGCCAGAAACTGCAGCGCCGGACAGCCCAGCCCGCCCGCCCCCACCACGGCAATACGGGCGTTGCGAAAGGCGCGCTGGCCATGGCCGCCCACCTCTTTCAGGATGATATGGCGCTGATAGCGTTGCAGTTCCTCATCGGAAAACATCGCCAGGCCCCGCTTCAGCGCCGCCCGGTCGAGCCGAAGCCGCCGGCGCCGCGCGCGCTGTCGCTGAGGCTGTCGGCCTCCACCCAGCGGCAGGTGACAGTGGGCGCCAGCACCAGCTGGGCGATGCGCATGCCGCGGGTGATGGTGAAATCCGCTTCGCCCAGATTGGCCAGAATGATGCGCACTTCGCCGCGATAATCGCTGTCGATGGTGCCGGGCGCATTCAGCACGGCAATGCCGTGGCGCAGCGCCAGCCCGGAACGCGCCCGCACCTGCATTTCATGGCCCGGCGGCACTTCCAGCACCAGCCCGGTGGCGATGGCGGCGCGCGCGCCGGGCGCCAGCAGCTGATCGGAATCAACCGCCGCCAGCACATCCATGCCAGCGGCACCTTCGGTCTGATAGGCCGGCAGCGGCAGACCTTCGGCGTGCGGCAGGCGCACAACCCGCACCGCCGTCATTCCAGCAAATCCGCAATGCGATCGGCAAGCGCGCGCGCCACTTCGGACTTGCGGCCTTCGGGCAGGGTTTCTACACCCGCCGCGCTGACCAGCTGCACGAGATTGCGGTCGCCGCCCATGACATCGCCGGAAACATCATTGGCAATAATCAGGTCACAGCCCTTGCGCTGCAGCTTGGCCTGGGCATGGGCAATCACATCATCGGTTTCGGCGGCAAAGCCGACCACCAGTTGCGGCCGGCGCGGCCCTTGCGCCAGACCTTTCAGGATATCCGGATTTTCCTGCAGTTGGACGACAGGCGGGCCACTGGCGCCTTTCTTGATCTTGGACGGGCGCCCGTCGGTGCGCCAGTCGGCGACCGCCGCCACCATAACGGCGGCATCGGCCGGCAGCGCTGCATCGACCGCGGCCTGCATCTGCAATGCGGTTTCGACCCGGACGAGATCGACCCCGGCAGGCGCTGCGATATTGACCGGCCCCGACACCAAAGTCACCCGCGCGCCCAGCGCCTGCAGCGCATCGGCAATGGCATAGCCCTGCTTTCCGGACGAGCGGTTGGCGATATAGCGCACCGGGTCGATCGGCTCATGCGTCGGGCCGGCCGTCACCAGAATATGCCGCCCGGCCAGACGCTGTGCCGGCAGGCGGCCGGCAATCGCCTGCAGGATGCGGGAAACCTCCGGCAGTCGGCCGGGGCCGAATTCGCCGCAGGCCATCGGCCCGACATCGGGCGCCAGCACATCGACCCCACGCCCGCGCAGCAATTCGACATTGGCGACGGTTGCCGGATGCGTCCACATGCGCACATTCATGGCCGGCACCGCCAGCACTGGCGTATCGGTTGCCAGCAGCAGGGTCGTTGCCAGATCATCGGCCATACCGGCCGCCATGCGCGCCAGCAGATTCGCAGTCGCCGGACAGACGACGAGGAGGTCGGCGGAGCGACTGAGCTGGATATGGCCCATTTCAGCCTCGGTGGTGAGGCTGAACAAATCGCGGTGCAATGGGCTTTCGGCCAGCGCCGCGACCGACAAGGGCGTCACGAACTGTTCCCCGGCCTTGGTCAGCACCGGCGTTACCACACCGCCGGCGCGGCGGATTTCCCGGATCAGCTCCAGCGATTTATAGGCGGCAATGCCGCCACCAATGATCAAGAGGATTCGTTTGCCTTGCAGCATGGTCGGTTCATGTCCCGGGCGGTTGGGGGTGACAGTGGCCATGGCCTGTTTGGGTCCGAAGCGTCAGCGCGGGCTGTGCTTGGACAGGATGCGTTGCAATGTGCGGCGGTGCATTTTCAGCCGCCGCGCGGTTTCCGAAACATTGCGGTCGCACAGCTCGAACACGCGCTGGATATGTTCCCAGCGCACACGGTCGGCGCTCATGGGTTCCTCAGGGGGTTGCGGCCGTTCGCCTTCGGGCGCCAGTAACGCCTGCACCAGATCATCGGGATCGACAGGTTTTGCCAGATAATCGGCCGCGCCTTCCTTGACCGCGGCAACTGCAGTGGCAAGATTGCCATAACCGGTCAGGATCACCACCCGGGTCATCGGATGCAAGCGACGCAATTCCGCCACCAGATCCAGACCATTGCCATCGCCCAGACGCAGATCGAGCACGGCGAAATCCGGCTTGATCTGTCGCATCAGGCTGCGCGCGGCCTCGGCGCTGTCGGCATCGCGCACATCGAAGCCACGCCGCCCGAGCGTCAGCATAAGCCGCTGGCGAAAATTATTGTCGTCATCGGCCAGAAGCAATGTGCCATGCGTGGGCCTGATATCCGTCACCGCATCACTGGAACCCTGTTCGGCCATATCAAATTCGCCTTTCTTCTGGTTTTGCACCGGTTTCCACCACTATATCGGATTTTTTCCAGTGACATTCCACCCTTGCCCCGCCGCCGGCATGATTGCTGAAATGGATCTGGCCGCCGGTGCGCTCCAGCAGCGTCGCGGCAATGAAGATGCCAAGGCCGGTCGAGCCGGAGCCGGAGATCGACGGCCCGAGGAATGGCTCCCCCAGCTTGGGCAGGAGTTCCGGGCTGAAGCCGGGACCGTCATCCTGCACCGAGACCCACAGTTCGGAAGGCGTTTCGCCAGCTTCCAGCACCACTTCATTTTCGGCATGGCGCAGGGCATTGGACACCAGATTGGAAATTCCATGCAGCATTTCCGGCGTGCGCGGCACCAGCGGGCCGCGCCCGGATTCCCAGGGGAAATGCATATGCACATTCATCCGGGTTGGTTCATAGGGCGCCAGAACTTCGCGCAGCAGCGCCGGCAGTGTCATTTCCGGAAATGGCTGCTCCGCTTCGGCGCGTCTGGAAATGCCGGTCAGGATATTGCGGCAGCGCTCTGCCTCATGGTTGAGCAGATCGATATCGGCGGCGAGATCCGGATTGCCGCGCAATTCATGGCGCAGGTCATGGGCAATGAGCGTGATCGTCCCCAGCGGCCCGCCCAGTTCATGCGCGGCGGCGGCCGCCAGCGAATTGAGCGCGCCCATCCGGCTCTCGCGTTCGAGCGCGGTCTGCGTCGCCGCCAGCGCCAGCTGGTGGTTGCGGCCCTGCGCCGACACCTGCCAGGCATAAAAGCCGAGAAACAGCATGCCCAGCGCGACTGCAACCAGCACCCCCAGCCGATAGATCAGCGGCAGTTGCAGCGACGCACCGGCCACCCAGGGCAGTGGCTGATGCCAGAATGACAAGGGCACCAGCAGCGCCAGCGCCAGCAGCAGCATCACTGCCGTTTCGCGTGCCGACAGCAAGGTGGCGGCAATGGTGATCGGCACCAGCAGCAGGACGGAAAACGGATTGCCCAAGCCCCCGGTCAGAAACAGCAGCGCCGACAGCTGCAACAGATCCAGCCCCAGCTGCACGGCGGCGGCGCGGCCGCCGATCTGGCTGCGGCGGCGATAGATCCAGCCCAGAAACAGATTGAGGACGGCGAGCGCTGCGACTGCGCCCAGCGCCGGCAGCCACGGCACCGGATAGCCGAAAACCACACCGACAAGCACCAGCGTGAACAATTGTCCAGCAATCGCCACCCAGCGCAGCCGCACCAGAGTCCGCACCTGCACCCGGGGCAATGCCGACAGCGCGGCCAGCGCCCGCGCGGGTGCAGCGGACCGGTCGGGTTTGTGCAATGGTTGGGAATGCGCCATATTCTGCCTGTCTGCTGCGGCCGGCTCTGATTGCATTCTGCCGACCATCGCCACGGATCAGAAGACCGGCCCGACAATCTGCTTGTCGGTTTTCTTCGGTGCCTCCGCCAGCAATTGTGCCACCGGCCCGGAGCGCAGATCGCGCGCGGCGTAATCGCGCGCCGACATGCCGGCCAGATTGTCCGGCCGGTCAGGATCGGCGCCGGCATCCAGCAGCAGACGTACGCTGGCGGCGTCCTTGCGCTGCACGGCCTTGATCAGTGCTGTTTCGCCGCTGCCGTTGGTCAGGTCGACGCGCGCCTTGCCGGTCAGCATCAGGCGCACACCTTCGGGAAATTTCGCCATCGCCGCCGTGATCAGCGGCGTATTGCCATCACCGCCACGCAGATCGGGATCGGCGCCGTTCTGCAACAGAAAAGCCGTCCAGGGGATGTCCCGGCGTTTCAGCGTGATCATCAGCGCGGTATCCCCCGAATCGCCATCGCGGGCATTGATGATGATGCTGCCGGGCTTGTCGATCAGCGTCTTGGCCTTGTTGACATCGCGGTCTTTGACCGCCTTTATAAAGTTGTACCCATCGGAAAATTGCGCCACGGCCGGCGCCGAAACGGCCAGCATCACCACCGGCGCCAACCAGAGAAATTTTCCTGCCAGTCTGTTCATCGCTGCTTCCCGTCTGCAAAAACTCGCAACGCACAGCGATAGCCGATATGAGACAGCCATGAACAGTGCATTGCCAAAGAAACCCTTCCCCTGGATCTGGCTGATGGTCGCCGGAATCCTGCTCATCATCTTTGCCGCCGGCTATCGCTTTGTCCAATCGCGCGCGGTTCCCGAAGGCAATCTCAGCGGTTCCGGCATCGGCCATGAATTCAGCCTCGTCGATGAAAATGGCAATGCCGTCACCAGCGCCAGCTATGACGGCAAATGGCGGCTGATGTATTTCGGCTATACCTACTGCCCTGACATCTGCCCGACCGACACTGCCACCATGGCCGCCGCGCTCGATATATTGCGTCAGACTAACACACAGGCCGCGCAAAGGCTGCAGCCTTTGTTCGTCACCGTCGACCCCGAACGCGACACGCCGGAAGCACTGGCCGAATACACCGACCACTTCGACCCGGACCTCATCGGCCTGACCGGCAGTCGCGCCCAGATCGATGCGGCCCTGAAGACATTCCGTGTCTATGCGAGAAAAATGCCGGGCGACACCCAGGACAGCTATCTTTATGACCATCAGGCAATGTTCTACCTGATGGATCCCAGGGGCCGGCCAGTGCAGTTTCTGGCCGGGCAAGGCAGCACGCCCGAGGGGCTGGCCGCCACGGTGGAGCATTTCCTTGGCTGATCTTCGCCCGCACTTCTGGACGCGCTTCGCGCTTGGGGAACTGAACCGCGCGGAATGGGAAGCGCTGTGCGATGGTTGCGGCAGATGCTGCCTGCACAAGGTCGAAGATGCCGACAGCGGTGAAATCTATGCCACCAATGTCGCCTGCCGCCTGCTCGACCTGCACAGCGGGCGCTGTGGCGATTACGCCCGGCGCAAGCGGCTGGTGCCCGATTGCCTGCAGTTGCGCGCCAATGTGGTGGCGCAATTCACCTGGCTGCCCGAGACCTGCGCCTATCGCCGGCGGGCGCAGGGCCAGCCCTTGCCGGACTGGCATTATCTGGTTTGTGGCGATCGCGAAGCCGTGCACCGCGCCGGCGCCTCGGTGCGCGGCTGGACGGTTTCCGAAGCGGAAATCGCGGATGACATCGAAGACCATATCATCGACATGAACGGCTGATCCGCAAGCCAGGAAGGGGGGATGACGCGCATGACTGACCAGGAGTTGATCGAGCAGACACTGAACGCACTGCACGGCAAGGAGGAGGAATATCGCACCACCGTGTTCGACCGGCTGTTTTCCACCTATCCCGATGTGCACAGGAATTTCCTCGGCCTTGAAGGCAGCAAGGTGCGCATGTCGAATGAAGTGATCGAACTGATGCGCGGGCTGGCCAGTGACGCGGACTGGGTGGAAATGCAGACCATAGACGTCATCGACCTGCACCGGAGCTATGGCGATTTCGCCCTTGACCAGTTCTTCCATTTTGCCGATTTTGCTGTCGACAGCATCTGCAAGGTAACAGGCGCCAGCGCCGAACAGCGCGCCGCCTGGCAGCGCCAGGCCGACAAGCTGAAGCCCCTGATCGAGCAGGCCCGCCCGGACTGGGACTGAAACGCGCCGCGCATCACCTGCCGGACGGTGCCCGCCGATCCAGTGATTCCAATTGGCGCGCGCCTGCGCTAGACGGGGGTGTGACAGTTTCCGATCCCCCAGTCTTCGACCGCCCGGTCTCCGATCCTCTGAGCGTCCGCCGCCTGTATGGCCGCGCCAAAAGCCATGCCCTGCGCCCGCGGGCCGAGCGACTGGTCGCCGATCTGCTGCCGCAATTGCGCGTGCCGCAGGCGGGGCCGCTCGATCCTCTGTGCCTGTTCGGACGCAATTGCCCGCTGGCGCTCGAGATCGGCTTCGGCAAGGGCGACCATCTGGCGTTTCAGGCCCGGGCGCGGCCGGACATGGGCTTCATCGGCGCCGAGCCTTATCTCGATGGCGTGGCGCGGCTGCTGGCCGAGATCGAGGATTTCAACCTCGACAATATCCGCATCCACCAGGGCGACGCCCTCGACATTCTCGAACGCCTGCCGGACGCCAGCCTCGACGCCGCCTATCTGCTGCACCCCGATCCCTGGCCCAAGACCCGCCACGCCAAGCGCCGCTTCGTCAATCCGGGGCCGATGGCCTTGCTGGCGGCCAAGCTGAAGCCCGGTGCCAGCCTGCGAATCGCCACCGACCACCCCGGTTATCTGCGCCACACATTGCGCATCATGCAGCAGATGGCGCAATTCGAATGGCAGGCGGAACAGCCGGCCGACTGGTCGCGGATCCCGGCCGACTGGCCCGATACCCGCTTTGCACAAAAGGCGCGCGCGCTCGGCCATGATGTCTGGCGCTTGATTTATGCGCGCATCTGACCAACTGGAAGAGTCATGCCCGACACACTGGATTTCGAGAAACCCGTCAATGCGCTGGATGCCGAACTGGACAAGCTGCGCGATGTTGCCGACAAGGCAGCGGAATATGCCGCGCTCGGCGAGAAGCGCGCGCAGATGCTGGCAGAGCTTTATGCCAATCTGACGCCCTGGCAAAAGACCAAGGTTGCCCGCCACCCCGACCGGCCGCATTTTCTCGATATCGTGCAGCAGCTGTTCACCGGCTGGCTGCCGCTGGCTGGCGACCGCGCCTTTGGCGACGACACCGCGATATTGGGCGGCCCGGCGAACTTCCAGGGCCAGCCAGTGATGGTGATCGGCCATGAAAAGGGCCGCGACACGCAAAGCCGGGTCAAGCGCAATTTCGGCATGGCCAAGCCCGAAGGCTATCGCAAGGCGGCGCGGCTGATGGACATGGCCAGCCGCTTCGGTCTGCCGATCGTCACGCTGGTCGATACCCCCGGAGCCTATCCCGGAATCGATGCCGAGGAACGCGGTCAGGCCGAAGCCATTGCCCGTTCCACCGAAGCCTGCCTGCTGGCGGAAGTGCCAGTCATTTCCGTGATCGTTGGTGAAGGCGGTTCCGGCGGCGCCGTGGCGCTGGCCACCGGCAATCGCGTGCTGATGCTGGAACATGCCATTTATTCCGTGATTTCACCCGAAGGCTGCGCTTCGATCCTGTGGCGCGATGGCAAGAAGGGCGCGGATGCCGCCACCGCCATGCGCGTCTCCGCGCAGGATCTGGCCGAACTGGGGGTGATCGACGGCATCGTCACCGAACCCGTCGGCGGCGCCCACCGCGACCCGCAGACAGCCATTGCAAGCCTGGGCGATTCAGTCGCGGCCGCTCTTGCGGAACTGCGTGGACTGTCGGGCGAAGCGTTGCAGACGCAACGCCGCCAGCGCTTTCTGGCGTTTGCGCAGGCCGCCTGAGAGGAGAAGCCATGGCCGATCTGTCCAAACTCACTCCGCTGCAGCGTTTCCCGCGCCTGCGTTCCGCCTTTCTCGCGCTGGCGGTATCCTGCCTTGCAGCCACCACCGCTGGCTGCGCGCCGGCGCTGGCCAGCGAACAGGGCCTGACCGGGCTGTCCGCCCGCGACCGCCAGATCGGCGCCGAAAGCCACGACCCGATCGTGCAGGAATTCGGCGGCGCCATAAGCGGACCACTGGCCAGCTATGTGCGCCAGGTCGGGTTGAAGGTGGCCATGGCCTCGGTGCCCGGCTCCCGTGCTGAGGACTGGACCGTCACCCTGCTCAATTCGCCGGTTCCAAACGCCATGGCGACACCGGGCGGCTATCTTTATATCACGCGCGGGCTGCTGGCGATGATCAACAATGAAGCCGAACTGGCGTCGGTGCTGGGGCATGAAGCCGGCCATATCGCCGCCCGCCACTCCAACAAGCGCAACAGCCGCGCCACCATTGGCGCGCTCGGCTCCATTGCTGCTTCCATCCTGCTGGGCGGCGACGCCGCCAATCTGGTCAACACCGGCGCCAGTGCTCTGATTGCCGGCTATTCCCGCAATCAGGAACGCGAAGCCGATACACTGGGCATGGGCTATGCCCTGCGCGCCGGCTATGATCCGAATGCCGCCGCCAGCATGCTGGCGGCGCTGGACCGGGTCGGCGCCGTCGAAGGCCGCGACAGTTTCGAACAGCGCGGTGCCGTCTCGATCTTTTCGACCCACCCGGTCACCGCCGAACGGGTGCAACGCGTTGCCGCGCAGGCGCGCGCCACCGGTCGCAGCGGCGCCACCAACAGCGCTGCCTTCCTGTCGGCCATCGATGGCATGACCTTTGGCGAAGCGCCGGAACAAGGCATCATCAACGGCACCAGTTTCCGCCATGCCTCGCTGCGCCTCGGCTTTGACGCGCCGGCCGGCTTCACCCTGCAGAACAGCCCGCAGGCGGTTACCGGCCAGGCGCGCGATGGCTCGCAGTTCGTCTTCAGCGGTGCCAACGCCCAGCCCGGACAACCCCTGCGCAACATCGTCGATACGGTGTGGACACAGACCGCCGGCCAATTGCCGCAGATCAGCTATGCCGAACGCCGGATCAGCGATTTCAACGCTGCTGTCTCCACCGCGCGGCTGCGCAACAACCGGGGCCAGTCGCTCGATATTGGTGTCAATGCCTTTCGCAATCCGCAAGGCAATCAGGTCTATATCCTGCGCACTGTGGCGCCGGCCGGACGCGGCGGACAATTCGATTCGATGGTCAATTCCTTCCGCCATCTGAGCGACTCCGAAGCCAAACAGGCCGCCAGCGCGCTGCGCATCAATGTCGTGACGGTAACATCGAGCGACACCGCCGAAACTCTGGCCCGGCGCATGGCACCGCCCTACAACCGCGTCGAAAGCTTTCTCGCCCTGAATGGCATTGCGCAAGATGGCGTACGTACGGGCGAACGTGTCAAGCTGATCGTGCGTTGATCCCGCAGCAGCGATGACCGTCGTGGATTTTGCCGAATGCCCGGGCGCCGGCCCGGCCGCGACCGACCTGCCGCTGCTGCTGGTGGCCTGCG
>CAZIAA010000036.1:0-9599 GCA_964537365.1 uncultured Sandaracinobacter sp. | reverse complement strand
CCATCAGCACGAAATTGGCGATGAAAACCGGCAGCCGCCGTGTCGGATCGAGCGGATGCACAACCGACAGGCCAGTGTCAAAGCCGCGCTTTTCCGCGGTTTCCAGTTCGGCCGCAGTGGTGCCGGTGTGGCGACATTCGGCAATGAATTCGGCCGCCACCGAATCGCGCTCGGCCAATTTCTGCGCCAGCGGATGGTCGATCGCGACGGCTGCAAAGCTTGCCCCGAACAAGGTGTCCGGGCGGGTGGTGAAGACATCGAATTCCGCAGGCAGATCGTCGGGCGCAGTATCCAGCTGAAAGGTAAACCGCAGCCCCTGCGATTTGCCGATCCAGTTCTTCTGCATCAGCCGGACCTTTTCCGGCCAGCCCGGCAGTTCCTCCAGCGCTGCATCCAGTTCTTCGGCGAATTGCGTGATTCGGAAAAACCATTGCGTCAGCCGTCGCCGTTCGACGACCGCGCCCGAACGCCAGCCGCGACCGTCGATGACCTGCTCATTGGCCAGCACGGTCTGGTCGACCGGATCCCAGTTCACATAGGCGTCGCGACGGTCGACCAGCCCGGCCTGCAGAAAATCCAGAAACAGCGCCTGTTCCTGGCCGTAATATTCGGCGTCGCAGGTGGCGAATTCGCGGCTCCAGTCGATGGACAGGCCGAGGCGTTTCAGCTGTGCGCGCATGGCGGCGATATTCTGCCGGGTCCAGTCGCCGGGGTGGGTGCCGCGTTCCATGGCGGCATTTTCCGCCGGCATGCCAAAGGCGTCCCAGCCCATCGGGTGCAGCACGTCATGGCCCTGCATGCGCCGCACCCGCGCCAGCACATCGCCCATGGTGTAATTGCGCACATGCCCCATGTGAATGCGCCCCGATGGATAGGGGAACATTTCCAGCACCATGGTGCGCGGGCGGGCAGACGCCTGCCCGGAAGTCATATTGTCCGCGACTCGAAAACAGCCCGATTCCTGCCAGCGCGCCTGCCAGCGGGCATCCGCTGCGGCGCTGTCGAAACGCCCTGCCCCACTAGCAGTTTCCGGGCCTGTTGCGGCGCCATTGCCGTCCGGACTGACCATCGGCTGCGCTAGCGCGCGGTCGCCCGCTGACGCAGAGTGCGGGCCTTTTCGAGAATGATTTCTTCCAGACGCTGCACCGTGCCGGCGCGCACTTCGGCCGGGCGCCAGGCGCCTTCGCGCAGCACCTGCCGTTCGGCCGTGACCTGCACTGCATCGGCGCGCAGCGCGCCATCCAGAATGACCACCGTCAGCTTCATGCGTTCATCCGGCACATCCGGATTGCGATACCAGTCGCCTATGATGACTCCGCCATTCGAGTCGACCTGGGCGAGCGGCATGAAATTCAGCGTTTCCAGAGCCGCGCGCCAGAGATAGCTGTTGATACCGATGGTGGTGATCGTCGCCGGCGCCACCAGCGCTTCCGGCCGCTGCCGGCCGCCACAGGCCGCCAGCGCAACCGCCAGCAGCCCCAGCAGCAGCGCCGACCCGAGCTTGCGCCCCGCGGACCGATAGTTGACGTCCAGCCCGCCGCCAGATGCCTGGCCGATGGCAACCGGGCCATGAAGATACCCCGCCGCTGCTGTTCCGTAATTTCTGTCAGTCAAGCCCGAAGCTCCAGCAAGCAGATGATTGGCGTGCGATACCGGCACCGGGCCGGCACTGTTCGCGACAGTGCAGGCCATACCCGCGCCAATGCCTGCAACGCAACATCTCTTGCGCATCATCTCTCTTGCGTCGGCAGAATTCATTGCAACGCAACCCGCCCCTGACTATGTTGCCGGGCAGAAAGTTCATGCCCGCCAGCAGAGCGGGCAAAATCGAGGGGGAAGACGGTGAGCTGTGTATTAAATACCACAGCCAGAAATAATTCGGCCGAGCCAAGCCGGATCCACTGCTTTTGCCGGCAGCTGCATATGGGATTCCCCGCCCATGTGCGCTAGGGCTTCAATTGTCATGCAATCCGCGCCGCCCTCTCCCTGCATTGCCGCCTTGCGGCTGGCGGCCCCGCTGGTCGGGGCATTGCTGCTGGGCGCGGGCATGGCAACGGCCGTGCAGGCAGAAAGTCTCGGTCTCTATCTGCAACCGCCGAATATCTCGACCCAGAACATCTCGGCCAAAACTATATCCACCACTGGCAACAACAAGGCTGGCAATGGCTTGCGCATCCGCTCGCGCAAGATGGCCGTCGCGCCGCTCAGCCTCGATGTCAGCAAATTCGTCTTTACCGCGCCCGGCCGCGCGGCCTCTGGCAAATCCGAAACGGTAGAGCGCAGCTTTACCTTCACGCCATCACGCTCCGCACAGGGCAAGGGCGACAGCAACGGCCTGTCCGTGGGTATGACCACACGCGCCATCGTGCCGCCGGCGACGGCCACGGCCTCGATCAATCCGGATCTGCGCCCCAGCGGCTATAACCTCGATCTTTCCCTTGGTTACCGCGGCTTTGCGGTATCGGGCGGCATGGGCCATGCCGAAGGTGGCCTTGGCGGCCGCGAGCAGGACATGGTCAACGTTGGAATCGGCTATGATTCGCGGCACTGGCGCGCGGGCGTCGAAGCCACGGCCGAACGCGGTTCCGTCAACATGCTGCCGCAGGCCGGCGCCCCCGAAGCACGCTATTCCGTCGAAGCGCGCGGCATGTTCGATCTTTCGCCGCGAATCTCACTGGGCGGCAGCCTGCGCTATCGTGCGGCCCCGCCCAATCCGACGCCGCTGGATCCGAATCGCGACGACCGTGCCGTCATGCTGGGCGGCGCCGTCACCTTCTGACGCCTGTAACGCCTGACCCTGCAACCATCTGAGCGCAGCCCGGCGGTTCAGGCCAGCCAGATCTGCTGTTCGGCGACTTCGCGCTGCAGTTCGGCGCGTATATCCACCCCCGGCGTCTGCAGCCAGTGCTGCATCTTGATTCGCAGCGGCTTCAGGGTGGCCGTGCGCACCATGGCTTTGACGCGCGCAATCGAGGCCGGCGTGATCGACAGCCGTTCCACCCCCAGTGCCAACAACGCCAGCGCTTCCAGCGGCCGGCCGCCCATTTCGCCACAAACACTGACCGGCACATTGGCGGCCGCAGCCTGATCGATCACCAGCTTCAGATAGCGCAGCAGCCCGCGTGACAGCCAGTCATAGCGGTCAGCAAGGCGCGGATTGCCGCGGTCGACAGCAAGCAGAAACTGCATCAGGTCATTGGTGCCGACCGACAGGAAGTCGAGTCGCGGCAGCAGTTCATCCAGCACCATGCCCAGCGCCGGCACTTCCAGCATCGCGCCATAGCGCACTTCCCGGCTGTGCGGGATGCCGGCCTGCGCCAGCCGGGCACGCCGCTGTTCGACGATAGCGTGGGCCTGATCATATTCCCAGGGGTCGGCAATCATTGGAAACATCAGATTAAGCGTGCCGCCTGCAGCCGCCTGCAGCAGGGCATTGGCCTGTGCCGCCAGCAGCCCCGGCCGATCCAGCGCCAGCCGCATGGCACGCCAGCCCATGGCTGGATTTTCCTCTTTCTGGTGGCTGGCTTCCATATAGGGCACGGCCTTGTCGCCACCGATATCGACGGTGCGGAATACCACGGTCCGGTCCCCCGCAGCCTGCAGCACATCCTGATACAGGCGCACCTGCCGGCCCTTGCGCGGCAGCGTCGCCGACACCAGAAACTGGAATTCGGTGCGGAACAGGCCGATTCCGTCCGCGTTCGTCAGTTCCAGCGCAGCGAGATCGGTGCGCAGCCCGGCATTCATCATCAACTGCACCCGCACGCCATCCAGCGACACCGCCGGCATGTCGCGCAGACGGTCGAATTCCGCCTGTTGCTGTGCCTGCAGCGCGGTCTGTGTTTCGAAGCTGCGGATGACCGCCTGCGGCGGCCGCACGAACAAGGCGCCGACCCCGGCATCCAGCAACAGCGGATCGCCTTCGGATACCTGTTCGCGCAAATCGACGACCCGGCCCAGCACCGGCACGCCCATGGCACGCGCGAGGATGGTCACATGCGAAGTCAGCGAGCCTTCCTCCAGTGCCACGCCACGCAGGAAGCGCCGGTCATATTCCAGCAGCTCCGCCGGCCCGAGGTTGCGCGCCACCAATATGCTGTCCTCGCGCAGGCCGCGTTCCGCCGCAGTGCCGGACTGGCCGGAAACCACTCGAATCAGGCGGTTGGACAGATCATCGAGATCATGCTGCCGTTCGCGCAGATAGGGATCGCGCGCCGCCCCCAGACGCGCGCGCTGGGCCTGCGCCACGGCCTCGATCGCGGCTTCGGCGGTCAGCCCGCCATCGATGCCGGCGTAGATGCGCCGCGCCCAGCCTTCATCCAGCGCGAACATGCGGTAGGTTTCGAGAATTTCGTCATGGTCGCCAGGCGCGGCGAATTCCGCCCGGCTGAGCATCTGGTCGATATCGGTGCGCAGCCGCACCAGCGCCGCCTGCAGCCGGTCGCGTTCCTCTTTGGCGTCATGCGCGACACGGCTGGTGATGACGATTCGCGGCTGGTGGAAAACCGCCACGCCGCGCGCCATGCCATCCACCAGCGTCAGCCCTTCCAGCCGCAGCGGCGTGGGATCCGGCCGCGCCGCCGGCCCGGATTCGCCGGAGTCGATCAGGCCATCCGCTGCAATCAGTTCAGCCAGCACCATGGCCACCGTCTGCAGCGCTTCGATTTCCTCATCGCTGTAGCAGCGTTCGCGCAATTGCTGCACCGTCAGCACCCCGACCGAGCGTTCATGGCGAATGATCGGCACTGCGGCAAAGCTGGCAAAGCGCTCTTCCCCGGTTTCCGGGCGATAGGCGAAGCGCGGATGCGCTTCGGCATTGGCCAGATTGAGCGGGGTGCGGCTGTCCGCCACCAGCCCGACCAGCCCCTCACCGACGGCGAGGCGGGTGAGATGCACGGCGCGCTGATCGAGGCCATGGGTTGCAAACAATTCGAAGGCACCGTCGCGCAACAGATAGACGGACGCCACATCCGATTGCAGCGCATCGGCAACGAGCGTCGCCACTTCGTCGAGCTTGCCTTGCGGCGAGCCGCGCGCCGCCATCAGATCATGCAGGCGGGTCAGCAGTTTGCGCGCGGGCGTCCGGGTTGCCATCAGCCACCCCGTGGGTCGGGCGCGGGGGCACAGCCGGGCATAGGGGCACGGCGGCGTTGCAGCGCGGCTTCGGCCTCTGCCACCAGTTCGTCGATGATGGCCTGCACCGGCTCTTCCTTCTTGACCATGCCGACCGACTGGCCCGCCATCAGTGAACCGCGCTCGATATCGCCATCAATGACCGCCCGGCGCAATGCGCCAACCCAGAAATGTTCGATTTCGAGCTGCGCCGCCGGCAGTTCCACTTCTCCCAGCGCCAGTTGCGCCGACAATTCGCGCTGCTTGTCCATGAATGCCTCGCTGCCGGCATTTTTCAGCGCCCGCACCGGAATGACCGGCAATGCGGAATCGAATTGCACCGAAGTCACGGCATCGCGGGCATTGGCGCGGATGAAGGCCTGCTTGAAATTGGCATGCGCGATCGATTCCGTTGCGGTCACGAAGCGGGTGCCGATCTGCACCCCGGCCGCGCCCATGTCGACCAGCGCGGCAATGGCTTCGCCATGGCCGATGCCACCAGCGGCAAAAACCACTGCGTCGCGCATTTCCGGCAGGATTTCCTGCGCCAGCACCGCCAGGCTGACGGGGCCGATATGGCCGCCGGCTTCCGAACCTTCGATGACGAGGGCGTCCGCGCCCGAACGCAACAGCTTGCGCGCCAGCGCCAGATTGGGGGCAAAAGCAATGAGGCGGGCAAATTCGCGCACCGCGGCGACGGCCGGGCCGCGCGGAATGCCGCCGGCCAGCACGACATGGCCGACGGATTGCTGGCGGCAGACTTCGATCAGCTCCAGCAATTGCGGGTGCATGGTGATGAGATTGACGCCAAAGGGCTTGTCCGTCCGCGTCCGCGTCGCAATGATTTCCGCCTGCAGCAGTTCCGGCGTCATCGCGCCACAGGCAATGACGCCGAAGCCGCCGGCGTTGGAAATCGCCGCCACCAGATGCCGTTCCGACACCCAGCTCATGGCGCCGCCCAATATGGCGTGGCGGGTGCCCAGAAACGCGCGCCCGCGCGCGGTCAGTTCATCCAGCCGGGGAGTGTTGCTCACGCGGGGGCATCCAGGCCATAGGCCGAATGCAGCACGCGCACGGCAAGCTCGAGATATTCCTCGGCAATCAGCACCGACACCTTGATTTCGGACGTGGTGATGGCAAGGATGTTGATGCCGCGTTCGGCCAGCGTCTGGAACATCTTGCCGGCCACACCCGCATGGCTGCGCATGCCGACACCCACAACAGAAATCTTGGCCACGGCGTCATTGGTGATCAGCTGATCGAAGCCGATCTCGCTGGCGTGCGATTGCAGAATGTCGCTGGCGCGTTCGAGTTCGGTGCGCGGCACGGTGAAGGTAACATCGGTGGTGCCGTCGCGGGCGATGTTCTGCACGATCATGTCGACATTGATGCCGGCATCCGACAGCGGGCCGAAAATGCTGGCGGCGATGCCCGGCCGGTCGGGGACTTTGGCAATCGTCACCTTGGCTTCGTTGCGGTCATAGGCGACACCTGCAATCAGTTCCTGTTCCACGATTTCATCCTCATTGACAACCAGCGTTCCCGGCGCGTCCGACAGGCTCGAACGCACCTGCATGCGCACCTTTTCGTTCATGGCGAGTTCGACCGAGCGGGTCTGCAGCACCTTGGCGCCGACCGACGCCAGTTCCAGCATTTCCTCATAGGTGATTCGATCGAGCTTGCGCGCGCGCGGCGCAATGCGCGGATCGGTGGTGTAGATGCCCTCGACATCGGTATAGATATCGCAGCGTTCTGCCTGCAATGCCGCCGCCACCGCCACCGCCGAAGTGTCCGAGCCGCCGCGCCCGAGCGTCGCCACCCGGCCGGCGCGGGTGCGGCCCTGAAAGCCCGGAATGACGGCCACTTCCCCGGCCATCACGCTGGCGCGCAATGCACTGGTGTCGATGTCCTCGATTCGCGCCTTGGCATGTTCGGCCGAAGTCAGGATCGGTAATTGCCAGCCGAGCCAGCTGCGCGCCGGCACGCCCATGGTCTGCAGCACGATCGCCAGCAGGCCCGAGGTTACCTGTTCGCCGGACGACACCACGACATCATATTCCGCCAGATCGGCGCGCCGCGATGCTTCGCGACAGAGGCCCACCAGCCGGTCGGTTTCGCCAGCCATGGCCGACACCACAACGGCGACATTGTTGCCGGCATCGACTTCGCCTTTGATGCGGCGCGCCACATTCCGGATGCGTTCAATGCCGGCCATCGAAGTGCCGCCGAATTTCATTACGATCAGAGCCATGGTTGCGCCTTTTGGGATTGTGCCTCGGGCCGGGTGCAGAATTAACGGTTCGGCTGGGCCTTTAGGAGCAGGGCCGGCGATTGACAACTTTGCAATGGCAATAGCTGCACTTTACAGCTCCCCTGACAAAATGTTATGGGGGTGCCATGCAAATGATGTCCGGCCTGTCTCTGCTTCGACTTACGCGCCCTTAGGCGCGCGACTTCTGCTGCCCGTGCTGCGGGCGGCCAGGCATGGATGCACGCTTAAGGGCCAGATCGACCGCCAGAGTTGATCGCACGGGATATCCACCCAATATTCGGATACCCACCCATATTCCACCCGAAAGATTTCACGCTGGATCCGGCCGGAACACGCCAGGGATTTTCACAAGAATACCAGGGATTTTCGCAAGAATATTTGTGAAGACCCGCAGTTCCGGCAGCAGCAGAGATATTGCACAGATCGGCGCCGCGGGGGCATTGCCATAGGAACCCGCCCCGCGCCGGCAAGACAAGAGGCCAAAAGACCATGACCAACCATATCCGCATTTTCGACACCACATTGCGCGACGGCGAACAATCGCCCGGCTGCTCCATGAACCTGGAGGAAAAACTGCGCGTCGCGGCACAGCTGGAAGCTCTGGGCGTCGACATCATCGAGGCTGGATTCGCCATTGCCTCCGATGGCGATTTCGAAGCCGTGCAGGCGGTTGCCAAACAGGCCAAAACCGCCATCATCGCCAGTCTGGCGCGGGCCGCGCCCGGCGATATCGAGCGCGCCGGTGCCGCCGTCAAACCAGCGCGGCAACCGCGCATCCACACCTTCATCGCCACTTCGCCGCTGCACATGCAGGTCAAGCTGCAGCGCACGCCGGAACAAGTGCTGGAGGATATCCGCGAATCGGTCACGCTGGCGCGCAGCCTGGTCGACGATGTCGAATGGTCGGCCGAGGATGCGACGCGGTCGGAACCGGATTTTCTGGCGCGGGCGGTGGAAATCGCCATTGCCGCCGGCGCCAGCACCATCAACCTGCCCGACACCGTTGGTTATGCCACGCCGGAAACCTATGGCAGCATGTTCCGCGACATCATGAATCGCGTGCCCAATGCCGACAAGGCGATTTTTTCGACGCATTGCCACAATGATCTGGGGCTGGCGGTCGCCAATACGCTGGCGGCGATCATGGCCGGCGCGCGGCAGGTCGAATCGACCATCAACGGCATTGGCGAACGCGCCGGCAATGCCGCGGTCGAGGAAATCGCCATGGCCCTGCGTACCCGTCAGGACGTGCTGCCCTACAGGACCAACATCGTCACCACCGAAATCACCCGCGCATCACGGCTGGTCAGCGCCGTTACCGGCATGCATGTGCAGCCGAACAAGGCCATTGTCGGCGCCAATGCCTTTGCCCATGAAAGCGGCATCCATCAGGACGGCGTGCTGAAGGACAGCGCGACCTATGAAATCATGACTCCGGAATCGGTCGGTCAGGGCCAGTCCTCGCTGGTGCTGGGCAAGCATTCCGGCCGCGCCGCCTTCAGGGACAAGCTGGCAAATCTGGGCTATGAATTGTCGCATAATGAATTTCAGGACGCCTTCACCCGCTTCAAGACTCTGGCCGACGCCAAGAAGCAGGTTTACGACGAGGACATCATTGCCCTCGTCGATGATGAAGTGATGCGCGGCGAAGCCCGCATCCAGGTCGTCGAAGTGGAAGTGCATTGCGGCACCGGCGGCCCGGCGCGCGCCATCGTCACCCTGTCGGTGGACGGCGCGGAGAAAACCGCGGCAACGCGCGGCAACGGCCCCGTCGACGCGCTGTTCAAGGCCATACGCGAAGTCGAGCCGCACCCGGAGGCACATCTGCAACTCTATCAGGTATCGGCGGTGACGGCGGGAACGGACGCGCAGGCGGACGTCTCGGTGGTGCTGGCGGAAGACGGGCGCAGCGCACGCGGCGTCGGCGCCCATAACGACACGCTGGTGGCCTCGGCACGAGCCTATGTGAACTCGCTGAACAAGCTGATCCTGAAGCGCGGCCGGCACGCGCTGACGGCGGATGCCGCCGAATAGGCGGTGACGCTGAAACGCTGTTCCATCCGCCCTAGCGGCGGTGGAACAGCCGTTCGAGATCGGCCTTGGTCAGACGCAGAAAGGTCGGCCGGCCATGGTTGCAGGTGCCGCTTGCCGGCACTGCCTCCATCTGCCGCAGCAGCGCATTCATTTCCGCCAGATTGAGCGCGCGGCCGGCGCG
>CAZIAA010000035.1:5906-9644 GCA_964537365.1 uncultured Sandaracinobacter sp. | reverse complement strand
TCACCATGTCGTAAGGAGGCAGCAATCCGCCAGTTGACGGAGGCATGCGCAACACCTGGTGAATCCCCTCGACCAGAAATGTCTCGTTGGAGTGGCCAGCGGCCAGGACACGAACACCGCTGATGCGCGCACCATCCGGGTGCCACGTCCGGAGCCGACGTAACAAGTCATCAAGATCGCGACTGATATGGTCGTGCGCTCCCATTCACCCCTCCATTTGTTATTGCTTAGTCGTGCAAATTTGTCCTACAATATCGGCGATTCTCCGTTCTGACAAGGGGTATCGAACGCACCGCCCATCTTGCACAGTCTTGCACAGCCTATGTGCACAGGCATTGAGGCGCCCTTTCAACATGCATCGCCCATAGGTTCCTGAATCCACGCCACATATCTGCTATCTACGCGCGGAGCCTCATTGCCTTTGATTCCGCAGGCGTGGCAAATAGTAGCACATCCACCGCCATCACCGCCGCGCCCGCATCGCCGAAGGCACGGAGGAGATCCAGATGCGCGAGGTGGCAGCCTTCCCATTCGGCTATCCCGGCCCGCGCAAAAGCGCCGGGGTCAGATGGGCGTCTTCACCCGGATGATGGAAGGGCTGTCCTCTGCGGGCGCCGAGCGCAAGATGGTGATGATCGACGCCACCTGGCTGATCCGAAGAGCGGCCTAGCCAACGCGCAGCGCATGGCATCGAGCCTGGCGGTCAAAAAGGATCTCGGGCGCCTGACGTGCCTCATCCTGTCACAATTGCGCAACACTGCCAGGCTATCTGCCGGTCACGCGTTGACAGGAGGCACTCATGCAGAAGCTCAACCGTCGGCAGTTCGGCATTGCAATGGTCACGGCGCTGCTCCTGGCGGCAACGCCCGCCTGGGCCGAAAAGTTCACTGTTGCGGTCGTGCCCGACACGCAGAACTATTCCGACGCCACCCTTGCGCAGCCACGCGGTGCCGCCACCTTCGTCCGGCAGATGGAGTATCTGGTCGCGACGCGCGCAGAAAAGAAGCTGGTCTTTGCAAGTTTCGTCGGCGACATCGTCCAGCATGGCGATGGCCAGTTCCGCAAGCCGGTTGCGGGTGCAGCCGATGGCATATTCACCTATTTCGACACGCGCTCCGAATGGGATGTCGCCAATCACGCCATATCGACCCTCACCCGCGCCGGCATTCCCTTCGGCATGTCGCCGGGCAATCACGATTATGACAATGCCAGCTGGTGGGCCGGTGCCGACAGTCCGGGCGCGGGCCGGCCGCTGTCGGGCGGGCGGGTCTGGGAGCTCTATTTCGGGCCGCAGTCACGCCACTTCGCCGGCAAGCCCTGGTATGGCGGCGCCTTCAACCAGGGACTCAACAGCTATCAGTTCTTCGAAGGCGCCGGGAAGCGCTTCCTGCATCTCTCGCTCGAGATGCAGCCGCCGCCCGCTGCGCTCAGCTGGGCGCAGAGCGTGATCGACGCCAATCCCGGCCTTGCGGTGATCGTCACCACGCATGAATGGCTGCGCCCCGCGCTTGCCGGCGGCAAGGAACGCTCCAACGGCTATAAGAGCTATTTCGACAGCACCGATCATCTTCCGCCCAACGAGGTCTGGGATCGGTTCATCCGCAAGAATGAAGCAATCTTCCTGGTCCTGAGCGGCCACAACTGGACGCCGACCGTGAATGGCACTTCGCAGGGCGAGAATCTGCGGATCGACAGGAATGATGCAGGCTATCCGGTCTATCAGCTGCTCCAGGACTATCAGGGTAACACGATCGGCCCCGATGGCCAGCCGGGCTCAGCGACCGGGGGTGCAGGCTGGATACGCTTCATGGAGTTCGACACGGACCGCCGGAAGATCCATTTCTACACCTATTCGACATTGCTTGGCCGCTATGCGGGCCGGAATGGCGAACGGACCTTCGGCGCACCAGCGCGCTATTCCGATTTCGAACTGGATTTTCCACCACAACTTTCCGGCCACTGAAGCCTGTCGGCAGGGGTAAGCTCGGCGTGGTTACCGCACGCGCCAGCAGAGCTGTCTGTGCCAGTAAACCCTCCATGGCCTGCGGCGTGCCCGACATTGTCGATTTGCAGATTTGCGACAGGCCATTGAACAAAACATTCCGGACGCGCGTTCATACGGAGCCTTCATCCGCGATCAGATGTCGCAGCACGCTCCGCATCCCGGGCCGGGAATCCTGGAACAAGACCGTCAAATACGACAAGCGTCGCTACGAACGCCGCAATCGCATCGAGATCATGTTCGGCCGCCCCAAGCACTGCCGACGCTTCGCTACCCGCTGTGACCACCGCACCAGCCACTTCGCTAGCTTCGCTCACCTCGACGCCAGCACAATCCGGCTACAAGGAATGGCAACCGGTCCTAGTCCAGCCCGTGCGGCAACCAGGAATCGATATCGGCCAGGGTCAGCCAGCCCTGCCAGACATTCAGCATGAATATTCCGAAAAACAGCAGTGACAACAGCGTCGTCCACAGCATGCGGCGGCGCATGCGCGGCTGATGCGGCGCGCCATAGGCATGTCCGGGCTGATCCTGCCTGCCGGCTTCATGTTCGGACCGAATGCCGAAAGGCAGCACCAGAAACAGCGTGAAAGTCCAGAACAGGATGTAAATCGCCAGAAGGAAATACCAGGGCATCACATTCCTCCGGGTAAATGTGCGACTTCCACGATTTCGACATGCGCCACTGGTTTCTTGCCGGTCCACTGATTGGCAATCCGGCGCACGACAATCCGCACTGCTTCTTTCAAGCGCTCCTTATTGCGGATATCCTTGCAATCCGCAAATGCCTGCCGCGCTGCTTGCGCCACCTCAGCCTCAAATGGCGGCAATGCTTCCTCCGCGATGGCAAGGCCGCTGGCCAGCACGGCCGGCTCCGCCAGCAAGCCACCATCCGCTGCAACCACCAGAGTGACCACCAGATGCCCGGACCAGGACATTCGCCGCCGCGCCACCATGGTTTCCCCGTCCGCCGGCAGGATCGCGCTGCCATCGACGACCAGCCGCCCGGAAACTTCGATCGACGCCACCTCCGGCCCGTCCGGCGCCAGCCGGATCGCCATGCCATTTTGCGCCGCCATTGCCCGTTCGACCCCGCATTCCAGCGCCAGCCGGGCATGGGCTTCCAGATGGCGGCGTTCGCCATGCACCGGCACAGCAATGCGCGGCCGGATCCAGTCATAGATGGCGCGCAGCGCTGGCTGACCCGGATGGCCGGACACATGCACCGGCGCCTGTTTTTCCGTGATGATATCAACGCCCATGGCCGCCAGCGCATTTTGCACCCGCGCCACTTTCAGTTCATTGCCGGGGATCTGTTTCGAAGAAAAGATCACCAGATCGCCGGCCTGAAGCTTGATCGGATGTGTGCCTTCGGCCATGCGCGCCAGCGCCGCCCGTGGTTCCCCTTGCGTGCCTGTCGCCACCACCAGCAGTTTTTCCGCCGGCATCCGCGCCGCTTCGTCCCAGCTGATTGTCTCTGGAAAATCCTTGAGATAGCCGCAATCCCTGGCGATCTGGATGATGCGGTCCAGCGCCCGCCCGGCGGTTACCAGGCGGCGGCCACAAGCCTGCGCCACCCGCCCCAAAACCTGCAGCCGCATGGCGTTCGACGCAAATGTCGTGACCACCACGCGCCCGTGCCGGCGCGCCGCCACCAATTGCATCAGGGCTTCCTGCACCCGGCTTTCGGAGCCGGACAATTCTTCGTTGAAGACATTCGTCGAATCGCCAATCAG